>NZ_JAPWHT010000029.1:0-40254 GCF_027270795.1 Streptomyces sp. ActVer | reverse complement strand
CGACCGACGCACCTACAAAGCCACCCTCAGCATCAACATCTTGACGCCGACGATCAGCCCGTAACTTCACGGCCTTGCCCTAAGGGCAAGGGGCGCGCCTCAGCTCGGGGCGTGTCCCAAGGCCGCGGCCTCCCTCGCCAAGGTCTCCACCCGTGCCCAGTCCCCACCCGCTATCGCGTCCGCTGGGAGCATCCAACTCCCGCCCACACAAAGGACGTTGGGCAGCGCCAGGTACTCCGGTGCGACGGCCGGCCCGATGCCCCCCGTCGGGCAGAAGCGGGCCTGGGGGAGCGGCCCCGCCAGGGACTTGAGGTACGCCGTGCCGCCGGCGGCCTGGGCCGGGAAGAACTTCATGTCGCTCACGCCGCGCTCCAGCAGCGCCACGACTTCCGACGTCGTGGAGACCCCGGGCAGGAACGGCACCCCGGACGCCTTCATGGCGTCGAGCAGTACGTCCGTCCAGCCCGGGCTCACCAGGAAGCGCGCCCCGGCGGCCACCGACTGCGCCACCTGTTCCGGCGAGATGACCGTGCCCGCCCCGACCACCGCTTCCGGAACCCCGTCGGCGATCGCCCGGATCGCGTCGAGCGCCACCGGCGTCCGCAGCGTCACCTCGATCGCGGGCAGCCCGCCCGCGACGAGCGCGCGGGCCAGCGGCACGGCGTCCGCGACGTCGTCGACGACGACCACGGGGACGACGGGCGCCAGTTCGAGCACGGACGAGGACAACGGTGACGAGGACAGCGACGACGAGGGCAGCGGCGACGAGGGCAGCGGCGAAACCATGCGCTCATCCTGCCCGCGCCACTCAGCCTGCGCAAAGCCCGTTGCGCAGGCTGCAACGCATGGCTCGCGCACTCAATGAATCCCGCGTGCTCAGCAAGCCGTCCTGAATGCTGAGCAAGCCGTCCCAAGAGCCCAGCAAATCGCCCCGCGTACTCAGTGAATCTCGTCCACCAGCACATCCAGCATCCACGCCCGCCCCGCCCCCGCAGGAGCCGCAGCCTCCACCACGTACCCGAGATCCCGCAGAGCCTCCACCAGCTCAGCGGGCCCCGAAGGCACAGCGCCGGACTGCATGAGGCTGCGGACGATGCGTCCCTTGGTCGCCTTGTTGAAGTGGCTGACGACCTTCCGGGTCGGCGCGTGCAGCACCCGTACGCTCGCCGTGCGCCCCGCGACCTCCCCCTTCGGCTTCCACGCGGCCGTGTACGCCGAGGACCGCAGGTCGAGCACGAGACCGTTACCGGCCGCCTCGGGCAGCACGGCGGCCATCGGTGCCCGCCAGTGCGCGCCCAGCGCCCCGAGGCCCGGCAGCTTCACACCCATCGAGCAGCGGTACGAGGGAATCCGGTCCGTCACCCGGACCGCACCCCACAGCCCCGAGAAGACGAGCAGCGAGCGAGCGGCCCGCCGCTTGGCCGCCGTGTCGAGCGAGGCCAGGTCGAGGGCGTCGTACAGCACCCCCGTGTAGATCTCCCCGGCGGGGCGCGCCCCCGCGGTCCGCAGCTCCGTGTTCTTCGCGACCTCGCCGCGCAGGCCCTCGCTCAGCCCGAGCACCTCGCGGGCCTTCTCCTCGTCGCCCGCGCAGAGTCCGACGAGCTCCTCGAACACCGCCTGCCGCGCCTCGGCGAGCCCCGGCAACGACAGCGACTCCGGCTTCAACGGCGCGCCCCGCCCGGAGGGAGCCTTTCCTTCGGACGGCGGCAGCAGCACAAGCACGGCGGTTCTCCCTGGGGCGTTCGGTGCGGGGTTGGTACGGAGTTCGGTACGGAGTTCGGTACGTGAGAGGGGTACGCGCAAGCCTACGGGGTGCCGCCCGCCCCACCCCGCCATACGCTCGCCCTATGCCCCGCCGCCAGATTCGTGTGACCGGCGCAGCCGAGGCGCCCCTGCGGGCCGCGCTGCGCGCACTGCGCACCGAACTCGACGTACCCGAGGCGTTCGGACCGGAGGTGCTCGCCGAGGCGGAACGGGCCGCCCGTGAACCCACGCTTCCGGCGTACGACGCGACGGACATCCCCCTCTTCACCATCGATCCGCCGACGTCCACCGACCTCGACCAGGCGATGCACCTGTCCCGCCGCCCGGACGGCTACCGCGTGCGGTACGCCATCGCCGACGTCGCCGCCTTCGTCGTACCCGGCGGGGCCCTGGACGCGGAAGCACACCGCAGGGTCACGACCCTCTACTTCCCGGACGGGAAGATCCCGCTCCACCCGCCGGTACTGAGCGAGGGCGCCGCGAGCCTGCTGCCCGGCCAGACCTGCCCGGCCGTCCTGTGGACCATCGACCTGGACGCGGACGGCCGTCCCACGGCCACCGACGTCCGCCGCGCCCTCGTCCGCAGCCGCGCCAAGCTCGACTACGAGTCCGTGCAGAAGCAGCTCGACGCGGGCACCGCCGAGGAACCGCTCGCCCTCCTCAAGGACATCGGACTCCTCCGCGAACGACAGGAGGTGGCCCGCGGCGGCATCTCCCTCAACGTTCCCGAACAGGAGATCGCCGAGCGCGACGGCGCGTACGAACTCGCCTACCGCGCCCCGCTTCCCGCCGACGGCTGGAACGCGCAGATCTCCCTCCTCACGGGAATGGCCGCGGCCGATCTGATGCTCGCGTACGGCACGGGTGTGCTGCGCACACTCCCGGCCGCGCCCGACGGCGCTGTCGGCCGGCTGCGGCGTACCGCGCGGGCGCTGCGCATCGACTGGCCGCACCATGTGTCGTACGCCGAGCTGATCCGTTCCCTCGACCCGCACCTGCCCCACCACGCGGCCTTCCTCCAGGAATGCACGACGCTGCTGCGCGGCGCGGGCTACACGGTCTTCCGGGGCGGCGTCACCCCGGACCTCACCACCCACGCCGCCGTGGCCGCGCCCTACACGCACTGCACGGCCCCGCTCCGGCGCCTGGTCGACCGTTACGCCTCGGAACTGTGCCTGGCGGCGGCAGCCGGGAAGGAACCGCCCGGATGGGTGCTCGCCGCCCTCGACGACCTGCCGAAGCGGATGGCCGAGGGCACCCGCCGCGCGGGCACGGTCGAGCGCGAGTGCGTCGACATCGTCGAGGCGGCGCTGCTCAAGGACCGCGTCGGCGAACTCTTCGACGGCACCGTCGTGGACGTACAGGAACGCGAACCCACCGTGGGAACCGTCCAGTTGGAGTCCCCCGCCGTCGTCGCCCGCATCAAGAGCGAGGAGGGGGCCGGGACGCTGCCGCTGGGGGAGCGGCTGCGGGTACGGCTCACACAGGCCGACCCGGGCTCGTCGAAGGTGCTGTTCGCTCCCGCGTGAGTTCCAGAGCTGTGCGTATCTCCCGTACCAGCGCCTCGGGTTCGTCGGCGTGGAAGCGGATCATGGTTACGTCCTTGGGGCGCCCGAGGAAGGTGAAGTGCCGTACGGGGGAGGAGAGTTCGAGTGTGATCGTGGTCTGCGCGCCGATGGCCAGGTCGAGCCGGCCGTCGCGCTTCTCGTGCGTGGTGACCAACTCGCGGCGTACGGAGGAGATCGCGGCGAGCGGAACGCGCAGGTCGACGTTGGCGGCGCGGCGGATACGCAGGAAGGCCTCGTCTCCCGTGTCGTCCAGCACGTGCGGACGGGTCACGGACGCCGCGTGCATGCCGACGATCAGGAGCAGTGTGTAGACGTCGAGCATGAACACGACCCGGTGGACGGCGGGATGGTTCCGCAGAAGCACCGCCATACAGACGCTTTCGAGGACGCACACGAACCCGAGGCCGAACATCATCGCGCCCTGGCCGCGACCGTACGAGAAGGCCCGCCCGCGCCCGATGCCGTGCGGCCGCCGGGCCACCCACCGGGCGATGCTCGCCAGCAGCCGCACCTCGTGGGCGACGAGGTGCCGCACGGCCCTCAGGGCACCGGTCGCCGGCGCACCGCCCTCCGGCCCACCACTTGCCGTCGTCACCGTGTCCGCCGCCGCGCTCATCGCGCACGCTCCACGAGCAGTTCGATCGTCCGGCGGACCGCCGCGGCCTGCGCGGGGGCGAAGTCGTCGAGAAAGGCACGGAAGAAGCTGCCGTTGCCGGTCATGTCGGTTCCCTCCAGGTCGAGTTGGCCGAGGCCCATGCCTTCCAGGGCCTCGTCGGGCAGGCAGTCGGCGAGGGCACGGGCGGCCTCCTCGACGCGCGGATCGGCCGGGTCGACGTCGACGAGCGCGTCGAGCAGGGCGTACGCCTCGTGCGTCCGCTCCAGGGCGCCGGGCACGTCCGCGGCGGCGCGCATCGCGGACAGCAGGCGCTCACGGTCCTCCGGGGCAGCGACCGTTTCGAGGAAGGCGATCATCTCGCGGTCCTTCGCGGCCATCGCCGGTTCCGGGTTCCGGGTCAACTCGCCGAAGATCGCGGCCAGTTCGGGAGACACGGGCCCTTCGGCGGTCAGTCCGCTCCCGTCCAGCAGCGCGCGCAGCCGCAACCGCCGCTCCCGGATCGCCGCCTCCTGGCGCGCCAGGTCGTCGTCGAGCTCCGCGAGCACCTCGGCGAGATCGCGCCCCGCGTCGTCCGCGAGGGCGTCCCGCACCTCGGCGAGACCGAGCCCCAGCTCGGTCAGCCGTTTGATCCGGGCGAGCATGACCGCGTGCCGCAGGCCGTAGTCGCGGTAGCCGTTGGAGCGCCGCTCGGGTTCGGGCAGCAGCCCGAGGTGGTGGTAGTGCCGGACGGTCCGCGTCGTGACGCCGACGGTCGCGGCGAGTTCTCCGATCCGCATGCCCTCAGTAGAAACGTTGACGTTGCGGCAGGGTCAAGCGGTGGCTTTCCCGGCGGGTCGCGGAACACCCATTGACGGCTAACGGTGTTAGCCGTACGGTCGTGGCTAACGACGTTAGCCAGATGCTCGCGGCGCCAGTCTGCCGCACAGCCCGACCGCCCAGCCGCAGGAGGCAGCAATGAACACGGCAGCAATGAGTACGATCACCGCGCCCGGCACCGCCGATGCCGCGGATGCCGACGGCACGGCAACCGCTCCCCGGCGTCGCCGCGTGCTCCCGGTCGCCCGCCGTACCGCCTGGCTGCTGAACGCGCTCTTCTGGTCGGCCTTCGCCGTGCTCGAAGCCGTGAACCACGGCTGGCTCGCGGGGCTGCTGGCCGTCGCGTTCTTCATAGCGCCCGACCTGACGTTCCTGGTCGGCATCGGCGACGCGCGGGGGATGGCGAAGGGTCGCCTGCAGCCCCGCGCGGTCCCGTACTACAACACCGCCCACCGCGCGCTCGTCCCGCTCGCCCTCATGACGCTCTACGCCTTCGGACCGGTCACCTGGGCCCCGGCCTTCGCGGCCATGTGCGGCTGGCTCGCCCACATCTCGTACGATCGCGCCTTCGGCTAGGGCCTGCGGACGAAGGAGGGCTTCCAGCGTGACTGACGGGCAGGGCAACCGAGGTGCCGATGGGCGGGGTTCCCAGGACGGTGACCGGCTGGGCGCCCAGGGCGGTGGGCTCGGCGGGCTCGGTGGGTTGTCGCCACGAGCCCGATCGATTGTCGCGGCGGCCCGGGCGCTCTTGGAGGAGTCCGGCCCCGCGGCGCTGACCATGCGGGCCCTCGCCGACCACCTCGGCATCAAGGCCCCGTCCCTCTACAAGCACTTCCCCGACAAGTCGGCCGTCGAGGTCGAACTGATCGCGCAGATGCTCGCCGAGTCCGCGGCGGCGCTGGAGGAGGCCGAGGCCCAGGCCCCGGGCTCGATCCCGGCCCTGGCCGAGGCGTACCGCGCGTACGCCCTCGAACACCCCCACCTCTACTGCCTGGCCACCGAGCGCCCCCTGCCCCGCGCCTTCCTCCCGCCCGGCCTGGAGGACCGCGCGGCCGCGCCCCTGGTACGGGCCTGCGGCGGCGACATGGACCTGGCCCGGGCGACCTGGGCGTTCGCCCACGGGATGGTGATCCTGGAGATCCACGGCCGATTTCCGGACGACGCCGACCTGGCCGGGGCATGGAAGAAGGGCACGCGGGCGTTGCACCCCTGAGGAGGTACGACGCCATGGGGGCACGGGGTGATGGTGAGCGCGCGGATGGGCTTCGCCGGCCGGGCGGGTACGGGCAGGCGGCCGGCCGCGAGCCGGTGGGAGGCCGTGAACAGGCGACTGGCCGTAAGCCCGCGAATGGGCGTGAGCAGGCGACTGGGCGCGAGCCGGTGGGCGGGCGCGAGCAGGCAGTCTGGACCAGGGCGACGCTCGGCCGGAGCGGCCGCCCCCTCGACCTCCTCACCGCCCGCTTCGACCGTCACCGCTACGCGCCCCACGCCCACGAGGAGTTCACGATCGGAGTCTGCGTCGGCGGCTCCGAGTTCATCGACTACCGAGGCGGCCGAATCGAGACGGGCCCCGGCTCGATAGTCGTTCTCGCGCCCGGTGAGACGCACACCGGCGGCCCGGCGGCATCCGACGGCTACGCCTACCGCGCCCTGTACGCAGAGGTCCCCCTGCTCACCGAGGGCACGTACGGCATCCCGCACTTCCGCGACCCCCTCCTCGACGACCCCGAACTGGCCGCGGCCCTCCGCCTCGCGCACACCGAACTGAGCGTCTGCCCGGACCCGTTGGAGGCGGAGTCCCGCGTCCCATGGCTTCTCACAGCCCTGGCCCGCCGCCACTCCACGGCCCGCCCGGTGTGCGACACGACCCCGGGCGCGGACCGCATAGCCGAGACGGTCCGAGCCCGCCTGACGGACGAACTCCTCTCCCCACCCTCCCTCTCCGCCCTGGCGGCGGACCTGGACCTGTCCCGCTACCAACTGCTCCGAGCCTTCCGTGCGAGCACGGGGATGCCGCCGTACGCCTGGCTCGCCCAGCACCGCGTGAACCGGGCCCGCTGCCTGCTGGAGAAGGGCCACCGCCCGGCCGAGACAGCCGCACTGGTGGGCTTCGCGGACCAGGCGCACCTGACGCGCTGGTTCCGCCGGGTACTGGGCGTGACCCCGGCGGCGTACCGCAACAGCGTTCAAGACACCCGCCGCTGACCCGGCCGAGACTGCGCGCATGACTGCACGCGGCTGGTTTCTCTTCTCCCTGATGGGAGTGCTCTGGGGCATCCCCTACCTGATGATCAAAGTGGCCGTGGACGGTGGCATGTCCGCGTCCATGGTGGTGTTCACGCGATGTGCGCTGGGCGCGGCCCTGCTGCTGCCCTTCGCAATCCGCCAGGGCAACTTGATCGGAGTGGTACGGGAACACTGGCGCCCCATGCTGGCATTTGCCTGCATCGAGATCATCGGCCCTTGGTGGACCCTGACAGACGCCGAACGCCACCTCTCCAGTTCGACGGCGGGCCTGCTGATCGCGGGCGTACCCATCGTGGGCGTACTCCTGGCCCGCTACTTCGGAGACACGGAACGCCTGGGCGCCCGCCGCATGACGGGCCTGGCACTGGGCCTGGCCGGCGTGGCGGTCCTGACGGCCCCACACCTGACAGGCGGAAACGCCCGCGCCCTGACGGAGATGCTGGTGACGGTGGTGGGCTACGCAACGGCCCCGCTCATCATGGCCCGCTACCTGAAGCCGGTCCCGACCCTGCAACTGATAGCCCCCTGCCTGCTCCTGGCGGCGCTGGTGTACGCCCCGGCGGCGGTGCTGACGCGGCCGTCATCGCTCCCGTCGCCCTCGGTCCTGGCGTCCCTCTCGGGCCTGGGAGTGATCTGCACGGCCCTGGCCTTCGTGGTCTTCCTGGAACTGATCAGGGAGGCGGGTCCGACGCGGGCGGTGGTCTTCACGTACGTCAACCCGGCGGTGGCGGTGACGGCGGGTGTGCTGCTCCTGGACGAGGAGCTGACGGCGGGAGTGGTGGCGGCGTTCACGCTGATCCTGCTGGGCTCGTTCCTGGCGACGGCGGCCCCGACGGCTCCGGTTCCAGGGCGGGCCGCGGGCCCGGTACCATGGTCGACACGGCAGACGAGCCGGGCGGACGGCCGCGTGGAGTCCCCTTCGGGGGCGCTTCCCGAGGAACGTCCGGGCTCCACAGGGCAGGGTGGTGGCTAACGGCCACCCGGGGTGACCCGCGGGACAGTGCCACAGAAAGCAAACCGCCAGGGACCTCGGTCCCAGGTAAGGGTGAAACGGTGGTGTAAGAGACCACCAGCGCCTGAGGCGACTCAGGCGGCTAGGTAAACCCCACCCGGAGCAAGGTCAAGAGGAGCCGCCTCTTCGCAAGAAGGACGGCTCTGCGCGGACGTTCGAGGGCTGCCCGCCCGAGTCCGCGGGTAGACCGCACGAGGCCGGCGGCAACGCCGGCCCTAGATGGATGGCCGTCTCCCCGGCCGCCGCGAGGCAGCCGGGCGACAGAACCCGGCGTACAGCCCGACTCGTCTGCCGCTCCCTATTTACGCGTCAGAGGCAATATTTCTCCACTGAACAAACCGCCCGGGTCGAATCCGGGGTGTGTCCCAGCTACCGGGCCACGGGGGAGGAGAACGACTCGACGCGGGGCCGGGCCCGTCTGCTCCAGGAGATGGTGCGGGGCGGAACCGTCCAGGACGGCTGGCGCTCCACGGAGGTGCGTGACGCCCTCGGCCTGTGCCTGTCCTGCAAGGCCTGCTCCAGCGACTGTCCGGTCGGCGTCGACATGGCCACGTACAAGGCGGAGTTCCTGCACCAGCACTACAAGGGCAGAGTCAGACCCCGCTCCCACTACTCCCTGGGCTGGCTGCCCCTGACGTCCGCCGATGGGCGACGCCCGCCCACGCGCCGGCAATCTGCCCGGTGACAGCCGCCGGCCATCGAGCATTGCTCAACCGCGCACAGAGCCCGTCTCCACGATCGATCGTGTGAAACCGGCTCCTCGCCGGGATGCGCCTGGTCGCCTCCCGCAGGGAGGGGGCAGGACCGGTCCGGGTTGGGAGCGCGACCGTCAGCCGGGGTGAGGAACCGGAGCCGGGACCGTCGTCAGGCCAGGTGCCGGGCGGTGATCTCCGCCGCCGTCTCGGCGACCAGCCGACCCAGCTCGGGCAGCCTGCCGGGCTCGAAGCGGGAGTCGGGCAGGGAGACGGCCACGGCGGCCAGCGGTGTGCCCTCACCGTCGAGCACGGGTGCCGCGATGGCGCAGACACCCTGAAGGTACTGGTTGTGGTTGACGGCGTAGCCACGCTCTCCCACGCGGTGGAGCTCCGCCCGCAGTCGCTCCGGGTCGGTGATGGTCTCTTCGCCGTAACCCTCCAGCGTCCCCGCGGTGACCTCGTCTATCTCGGACCTCCCCAGATGGGCGAGGACGGCGTTCCCGGTGGCGGTGGCGTGCAGGGGCGAGGTGTCGCCGATGGCGTGGAAGGTGCGTACGGCGTGGTCGCAGTCGACGCGGTCGACGACGACCATGCCGTGCAGGGCGTCCGGCACCGACAGGTGGATGGTCTCGTTCACCGCGTCGCGGAGCCGGATCATGGGTTCACGTGCGGCGGCGAACAGGCTGGAGCCCTGCAGGGCGGCCGGTCGTACGGCCAGGACGCGGGCGCCGATCTCCCAGCGCGTGGTGTCCTTGCGGTTCGCTCGCAGCCAGCCCGCCTTGTTGAGTGTGACCAGGGTGCGCTGCACGGTGGACTTCGGCAGCCCGAAAATTCTCGTCAACTCCCCGACGGTCACGGGTTGATGTCGGGCGACCGCCTCCAGAACCAGTAGCGACCTGGTGACGCTCTTCATCTCCATTGGATGCCCACTATCTCCATTGGATGCCCCCTCAGGCCCCTGGATTCCTGGTTCTCACTTCTTGATTTCGGCACGGAGTCCACGGTCATGACCCGTGCCGTAATCCAGCATAGCGTTCTACGATGCGGCACACAGGCTTTGTGGCGCAAAGCCGAGGGCCGGCTCGCGCGCTGGCGCGTGCGGGCCGGCCCTCGATCGACGGCTTGCGGGCCGTCGTCTGCCGGTCAGGTGCCCAGGCGGCGCTGTGAGATCTCCGCGGCTGTGTCGGCGACGAGGCGGCCCCACTTGGGTGCACGTTCACCGTCGTACCGTGCCTCTGGCATGGAGACGGCCACGGCGGCCAGGGGGGTGCCGTCCTCGTCGAGCACGGCGGCGGCGACGGCGCAGACTCCCGCCCGGAACTGGTTGCGGTTGACCGCATAGCCGTCGGTTCGGATCCGGTCCAGCTCGGCGCGCAGCTCGTCGGGCTCGACGGGGGTCGTGTCGCTGAACCGCTCCAGCCCCGCCGAGATGAGTTCTTCGGCGTCCCGCCTCGGAAGGTGGGAGAGGATGGCGCGTCCGACGGCGGTGGCGTGCAGAGGTGAGGTGTCGCCGATCGTGTGGAAGGTGCGTACCGCCTGATCGCAGTCGACGCGGTCCACGACGACCATGCACTGCAGGGCGTCCGGTACCGACAGGTGGATGGTCTCGTTCACCGCGTCCCGAAGGCGGATCATGGGTTCACGTGCGGCGGCGAACAGGCTGGAGCCCTGCAGGGCGGCCGGTCGTACGGCCAGGACGCGGGCGCCGATCTCCCAGCGCGTGGTGTCCTTGCGGTTGGCGCGCAGCCAGCCGGCCTCCGCCAGCGTGACCAGGGTGCGCTGCACGGTGGACTTCGGCAGCCCGAAGAGCTTCGTCAACTCGCCCACGGTCACGGGTTGATGCTGGGCGACCGCCTCCAGAACCCGTAGCGACCTGGTGACGCTCTTCATTTCCATCCGGTTTCCCCCTGTTAATCCTGAAAATTTCTACTGGACACCCTCTTGACTCCCCTCTGAGCAACTGCCATTGTCTGTGCCAAATCCTAGCATGGTATTCCACAATGTGGCATGGCTCAACGGAAGATCCCGACAGCGAGAGCCGGAACTCCAAGATTGCGACGGTTACGAGCCGCAGGCCTACGAAAGGCCTACCTCCCGTCCAAACCACCTCGAATCGAACAGCCTCTGTCGGTGGCCCAGCATGCGCCCCGGCGATACGGAAGGAAAGTCCTGTGTCAGCTGCCAGGAAGCGCGTCGCGGTCGTCGGCGTCGGAACGATGGGCAGCCAGGCCGCCTGGCGGCTGGCGGCCCGCGGCGCCCAGGTCGTCGGATACGACCGCTACGCACCCGGCCACGACCGCAGTGCCGCCGGCGGTGAGACCCGGATCTTCCGCAGCGCGCACTTCGAGGACTCCCGGTACGTCCCGCTCCTCAAGCACGCCGACTCCCTGTGGGAGGAGCTCCAGCAGGAGACCGGCCGCGAGCTGCGCCGCCTGACCGGATGCCTGCTCATGGGGCCGACCGAGCACCAGCAGATGGCCACCGTCCTTCAGTCCATCGCCGAGCATGACCTCGACCACGAGGTGCTGGACACCGATGCCCTGGCCAAGCGCTTCCCGCAGTACCGCATCGAGGACGGCGACGCGGCCGTTCTCGACCGCCGTGCCGGGTTCATCCGCCCAGAGCTGACGATCCAGACCGCCGCTCGCCGCGCCGAGCAGCTGGGCGCCGTGATCCACCGCTACAGCACGGTCCGGGAGATCGTCCCCGTCGGCGACGGCGTGGAGGTCCGCACCGACTCCGGCAGCGAGCGCTTCGACACCGCCGTCGTCACGCCCGGCCCCTGGGTCAACGACCTGCTGCCCGACCTGCCGTGGGAGGTGGACGTCCGCCGCCTCGTCAGCGCCTGGTACGTGCCCACCAGCCCCGAGGCCTGGTTCGGCGAGGAGCGCCCGGCGTTCATCCGGACCGCGCCCACTCACTGCTACGGCCTGCCCTCCCCGGACGGCATCTCGGTCAAGCTCGGCCTGTCCCGCGCCCTGCACCAGCCGGCGGGCGACCCGAACCAGCTGGACCGGACGGTGCGGCCCGAAGAGCTGGAGATCTTCTCCGAGCTGATCGGTCGTCACATGCCGGACCTGCACCCCGACCCGACCCGGCTCTCCGTGTACATGGAGGGCTACACCGAGAGCAGCCGCCCCCTGGTCGGCCCGCTGCCCGGCGCCGACAACGTGATCCTGCTCGCCGGTTTCTCCGGCCACGGCTTCAAGCTCTCGCCCGCCTTCGGCGACATCGCCGCCGACCTGGCGCTGGACGGCACCTCGCCCCGGCCCATCGACTTCATCTCCACCGTCGGCCGTACGGAGGCCTGACCATGAACGACGCCACCCTCTCCGTCGGCGCCCTGCACGCCGAGCCCGGCACCAAGGCCCGCGGCACCGTCCAGGCGGACCTCGGCACCCTCACCGTCGACATCCCGCTGACCCTCGTCAACGGCACCCGCTCCGGCCCCCGAGTGGTCATCACCGCGGGTGTGCACGGCGGCGAGTTCACCCCGATCGACGCCGTCGTACGACTGGCGGACGGGCTGGAAGCCGACGCGGTGCACGGACAGGTGATCATCTGTCCGGTCGCCAACCCCAACGCCGTGTACCAGGGGCGCCTCAACATCTCCCCGGCCGACGGCGTGAACATCAACCGGGTCTTCCCCGGCGACCCGGACGGCGGCCCCACCGAGCGGCTGGCCGCCTGGCTTTTCGCGAACCTGGTGGATGGCGCCGACGTCTACATCGACCTGCACTGCGGCGGCATCGACCAGGTCCTGCGTGACTTCGTCGGCTACCGCCTCACCGGCGACCCGGACCTCGACAAGGCGACCGAGCGGCTGGCCGGCTCCTTCGGCATCCAGGACGTCATCCTCGGGCTGAAGGCCGATGGCGGCAACAGCCACGCCGCCGCCGCCAGGCGGGGCGTCTCCGCGGTCCTCGTCGAGGTGGGCGAACTCGGGCAGCGCGACGCGTCCACGGCCCGCCGCCGCGTCGACGGCCTGTACCGGGCGCTGCGCCACCTGGGCGCGCTGGACCCGGACGACTCCGCCCCGGTACCCATCCGCGAATGGGTCTGGGCCGCAGGTGTCACCGCTGAGGCCACGGGCCTGTGGTACCCGGAGTTCTCCGCCGGGGACGACGTGGAGGAAGGCCAGGTCATAGGCCGCATCATCGATCCGGCCGACAGCCAGGAGCACAAGGTCCGTGCTCCGTCCGGCGGGCGGGTCTTCTACGGCATGCACGGCCTCACCGTCGCCCCCGGCCACGAACTGGCCGCCATCGCAGCCCCGTGGGACCCCGACCCGACCACGCGAACGGCGACCTACCAGACACCCGGCGCGGGCATCGCACCCGACGAGGCCGATCCCCGCCCGTAGCCCTCACCCAGGGCTTACCGTCCAACACCCTCCCGCCCCAGCCGCACCACTTCCCACGCCCAGCACCACCCCAGGAGGCACACGATGAGAGAGGACCGGACGGACCGCCGGCTCTTCCCGCGCGGAGTCGGCGAAGCCACGGCGGGTCTCGCCGCCGCGACCGCCCTCGCAGCGGGCCTGCCCGCCGGAAGTGAGACGTCATGACCACCAGCACCCGCACCCCGGCCGGTGAACTGTCCGCCACGGCGGCCAGACACCTGCTGCTCAACATGACCCCCAACGGCTCGCTCGGCCCCGAGGGCGAGAACGTCCTCGTCGTCCGGCGGGGGGAGGGCCCGTACGTCGCCGATGCGGACGGCAGACGCTACATCGACGGCATGTCGGGGCTGTACTGCTGCCAGCTCGGCTACTCCTACGGCCCCGAATTCGCCGAAGCGGCTCAGAAGCAGCTGCGCGAGCTGTGCTACAGCCCGCTGTGGACCGCCTCCGCGCACCCCACAGCCATCGAACTCGCGGAGCGGCTGTCCTGGATCGCCCCCGTCGACATCGAGCACACCTTCTTCTCCAGCGGCGGCGCCGAAGCCGTGGAGACCGCCTGGAAGATCGCCCGCCGCTACCACGCCCTGAACGGTGAGCCGGCCCGCACCAAGGCGATCGCCCGGCGCGGCGCCTATCACGGCCTGACCATCGGGGCCCTGTCCCTCACGGACGACCCCGGCCTGACGGACCCGTACGGCCCGCCGGCGATCGACACCCGGTTCGTGTCGAACACCAACCGCTTCGGCCTCGCACCGGAGTTCCGGGACGACGAGGTGTACACGGCCCACCTGCTCGCCGAACTGGAGGCCGCGATCCTCGCCGAGGGCCCGGGGACCGTGGCGATGCTGATCGCCGAGCCGGTGCAGAACAGGGGCGGCTGCATCACCCCGCCCAAGGGCTACTGGCCCGGATTGCGGGCGCTGGCCGACCGGTACGGGTTCCTGCTCGTCGCCGACGAGGTGATCACCGCCTTCGGCCGGGTCGGGGAGTGGTTCGGCGGTGACCTCTACGGAGCCCGCCCGGACATGGTCACCGTCGCCAAGGGCATCACCGCCGGATACGCCCCGATGGGCGCCACCCTGGTGAGCACCAAGGTCACCGGCATCATCAACCGGCCCGGCGCGGTCCTCAACCACGGCTACACCTTCGCCGGGCACCCGCTGAGCGCGGCCATCGCCCTGCGCAACCTGGAGATCATGGAGCGGGACCGGATCCTGGAGAACGTCCGCGCTCTCCAGGACGACCTGGCGAGACGCATGGCGGCCCTCACGGACCTGCCGATCGTCGGCGATGTCCGCGGCACCGGGTTCTTCTACTCCTGCGAACTCGTCGGCGACCTCGACGACGGCGGCTTCAGCGACCGCGCCCGCGCCGATCTGGTCGTCGACCTGATCCCGCGCCGGCTGCGAGAGGCCGGCCTGCTGGCCCGCGTCTACAACCGCTCCGCGCCGCTGGTGCAGATCGCGCCCCCACTGATCAGCGACCGGCACCTTCTGGACCGTATCGCCGACATCCTCGCGGAGACCCTCGCCGAGGCGTCCGCCCGTATCTGATCCACGTTCTGGAAAGGAACGACATGTACTCCATCGGTCCGCTGACCGTCGCCCCCGGCGAGCGCGCCCAAGGCCTGATCCCCGTCGGCACCAGCAGCTACGGCGTGGAGCTCGGCATTCCACTGATCGTCGTCAACGGCGCCCAGGACGGCCCGGTCCTGTGTGTGGACGCGGGCGTGCACGGCGACGAGTACGACGGCCAGGAAGCCGTCCGCCGGGTCCTCGCGGAGATCGACCCGGCCACCCTGCGCGGCACCGTCGTCGGCATCCCCTGCCTGAACACCCCGGCCTTCGAGGCGGCCGCCCGCGCCAGCGGCATCGACCACCTCAATCTCAACCGCATCTTCCCCGGCGACGCGGAGGGCTCGTACTCCCAGCGGCTGGCCGCCACCTTCGTCGAACAGGTCGTGCCGGCCGTCGACGCCCTCGTCGACCTGCATACCGGCGGTGCCTACGGCGAGATCGCCCCGCTGGTCATCCTCCAGGGCGGCTACGAGGACCTGGCCACGGACCTGGCGCTGGCGGCCGGTCACGAGCTGGTCTGGAAGGGCGGCAAGTGGGGCGGCACGGTCCGCCACCCCGCTCTCGCGGCGGGCAAGCCCGCCATCACCATCGAGGTCGGCGGCGGCACCTACCGCGAGGCCAACGTCGAGGCGCACATGAACTCGATCCGCAACGTCCTGCGCAGCCTCGGCATGACCGACGGCGAGGCCAAGCTGCGGGACACCTACACCACCGTCTCCGGCACCTTCGCCCGCTCCGCCTCCGGCGGCTTCTTCGTCGCCCGCGCCGAGCCGGGCGAGAACTGCAAGGAAGGCGACCTGATCGCCACCATCACCGACCACTACGGCAGCACGCTGGAAGAGGTCACCGCCCCGCAGGACGGCATCGTGCTCTGGGTCCGCCGCATCCGCACCGTCCGCCCCGGCGACGAGGTCGTCATCTTCGGCGAGGTCCTCGGGGAGATCCGGCCGTGACCGCCGAACCGCAGCCGACAGAGCTGCTCATCGACGGCAAGCAGGTCCCCGCCGCCGACGGACGTACCTTCACGGTCCTCGACCCGTCGAACGGCACGGCCATCGCCCAGGTGGCACTGGCCGGCGAGGCGGACGTGAACCAGGCGGTGGCTGCCGCACGCGCGGCGTTCACCTCTCCCGAATGGGCCGGGATGCGCGCCGCCGACCGGGGCCGCATCCTCCACCGGATCGCGGAGGCCATCCGCTACCAGGGCGAACGGCTGGCCCGCCTGGAGAGCCAGGACGTCGGCAAGCCACTGCGCCAGGCCAAGGCCGACGTCGAGGCGGCGGCCCGGTACTTCGAGTTCTACGCGGGCGTCGCCGACAAGGTCAGCGGCTCCACGATCCCCCTCGGGCCCGGCCTCATCGACTACACCGTCCGTGAGCCCATCGGCGTCTCCGGCCAGATCATCCCCTTCAACTACCCCCTGCAGAACACCGCGCGGGGCTCCGCCCCGGCGCTGGCGGCCGGCTGCACCGTGGTGCTCAAGCCCTCGCCGGAGGCACCGCTCACCCCGCTGGAGATCGGCAGGATCGCACTGGAGTGCGGCCTTCCGCCGGGCGTCCTGAACGTCGTCCCCGGTGACGGCGAAACCGGCGCGGCCCTCGCCGGCCACCCGGACATCGACCAGGTCACCTTCACCGGTTCGGTGCCCACCGGCATCAAGGTCGCCCAGGCCGCCGCCGCCAACGTGGTGCCCTCCGTCACGGAGCTGGGCGGCAAGTCGCCGGTCGTCGTCTTCGCCGACGCCGACTTCGACCTGGCCCTCGGTGCCGTCGCCGCCTCCGCGTTCGGCAACGCGGGCCAGACCTGCTCGGCCGGCACCCGGCTGCTGCTCCAGCGGGGGGCCGAGGAGTTCCTGGACAAGCTCGTCGCCCACGTCGCCGCACTGCGCGTCGGCCCGGGTCTCACCGACCCGGACGTCGGTCCGCTGGTCGCCGCCCGGCAGCGTGACCGGGTGCTGGGCTACCTGGACCTGGCCCGCGAGGAGGGCGCCGTGGCACGGGCCGGTGGCCGTGCGCCGTCCGACCCGGCCCTGGCCGACGGCTACTACGTCGAGCCGACCGTGCTCACCGGCCTGACCAACGACGCCCGGTGCGCCCGCGAGGAGATCTTCGGCCCCGTCGTCACCGTCATCGAGTTCGACGACGCCGACGAGGCCCTGGACATCGCCAACGACAGCCCGTACGGTCTCGCGTCCTACGTCTGGACCCGTGACATCGACAAGGCGATGCGGCTCGCCGAGGGCATCCGGGCCGGCCAGGTCTACGTCAACGCCACCGGCGTCGGCACCGGCGTCGAGCTCCCCTTCGGCGGCTACAAGCACAGCGGCTGGGGCCGGGAGAAGGGCCTCGAAGGCCTGGCGAGCTACCTGCAGACGAAGAACGTCTGCATCGGGTTCGGGAACCGGTCATGAGATACCGCCCGCTCGGAGAGCGAGGCCCGACCGTCTCGGTGGTCGGGGTGGGCGGCAACAACTTCGGCGCCCGCCTCGACGAGGACGGCACGAAGGCCGTCGTCCACGCCGCCCTCGACGCAGGGATCACCCTGTTCGACACCGCCGACATGTATGGCGGGTCCGGCGAACGGGGCGGCTCGCGCGGCGACGGGGAACACCTGCTGGGCGCGGCCCTCAAGGGCAGACGTGACGAGGTCGTGCTGGCCACCAAGTTCGGCATGGAGATGGGCAGAGACGCGGACCTGTACGGTCCGCGCGGGGCCCGTGCCTACCTCCGGTACACGGTCGAGGCGTCACTGCGCCGGCTCGGCACCGACCGGATCGATCTGTACCAGTACCACGAGCCGGACGGCGTGACCCCGCTGGAAGACACCGTCGCCGCCCTGCGGGAGCTGGTGGACGAGGGCAAGATCCGGTACCTCGGCTGCTCCAACCTGCCGGCCGACGACCTCACGGACGCCTTCGTGTCCGTCCAGGCCCGCTACCACCTGCTCGACCGCGCCGTGGAGAAGGACCTCGTCCCCGCCTGCGTCAGCCACGGCGTCGGCCTCCTGCCCTACTACCCGCTGGCCAACGGCCTGCTCAGCGGAAAATACCGGCGCGGTGAGCTGCCCCCGGCCGGCAGCCGGCTGTCCTGGCGGCAGGGCTGGCTCACCGACGCGGCCCTCGACAGGGCCGAGGCCCTCACCGCGTACGGCGCCCAACGAGGACTCACCCTCCTCCAGGTCGCCGTGGGCGCACTGGCCGCGCTCCCCGCCGTCGGCTCCGTCATCTGCGGCGCCATGACCCCCCAACAGGTCACTGCCAACGCGGCGGCGGCCCACTGGGTCCCCGACCCGGCCGACCTGGCCGCACTCGACGCGATCGTCGCCCCCGGCGAACGCGTCGTCTGAATCCCCCACCCCACCCCTGGAAAATCCGGCAACCCGCGAGACCGAGGCGAAACACCATGCGAGAGATCGTCACCTTCGACGCCTATGCGACCCTGATCAACTTCGAGCTCGGCCCCACGACCCTGAAGGTCATCGAGGACCGGCTGGACCTGGACAACCTGGACGTCGACGAGTTCCTCGACGACTTCCGCGTCATGCGGTTCCAGGCCGTCCTGGAGGCCTACCGCCCGTACCACGAGATCCTGCACTCCAGCCTGCGCAACGCCATGCGCCTGCACGGCCTTGAGTACCGCGACTCCGACGGTGACGCCCTCGTCGAGGCCGTCCCCACCTTCGGTCCCTTCCCGGAGGTCCCGGACGCGCTGCGGCAGTTGAAGACCAGGTACGAGATCGCCATCATCTCCAACACCGACGACAACCTGATCGCGCGCAACGTGGAGAACATCGGCGTCGAGTTCGACTACGTGATCACCGCCCAGCAGGCCGGCGCCTACAAGCCGGACCGCCAGACCTTCGAGCACGCCTTCAAGACCATGGGCGTCGAGCCGTCGCAGGTCATCCACACCGCCCAGGGCTGGGAGTACGACCACATCCCGACCCGCGACCTCGGCCTGAAGCGCCGGGTGTGGATCAACCGCTACGGCCGCCCCGGCAGCGCCGACTACCAGCCGTACGACGAGCTGCCCGACCTGTCGGACCTGCCGAAGCTGCTCGGCTGCTGACCGACGGCGTACCGGCGAACAGACCGAGAACACAAGCGAGGACGCACGCCATGAAGCAGATCCCCTACTGGCTGGACACAGCCCCCGCCCTGCCCGACCGTTCCGGAAAGGACCTCCCCGAGGAGGCGGACGTGGTGGTGATCGGCGGCGGTCTCACCGGCCTGTCCACCGCCTATCACGCCGTGCGTAAGGGCGCCCGCGTCGTCCTGGTCGAGAAGGACAAGGTGGGCTCGGGCGCCTCCGGGCGCAACGGCAGCATGTGCACCCAGGGCATCACCATCAGCCCCGCCGAGGCGCGCAAGCGCTTCGGGCAGGAGCGGGCCCGTGAGCTGTACGACGCCTTCCGCGAGGCGGTCGACGTCGTCGAGGAGCTCACGCGCACCGAGAACATCGACTGCGACTTCCACCGCTCCGGGCGTCTCGGCGCGGTCTGCAAGCCCGGGCACTTCGAGGGCCTGCGGGCCAAGCAACGCGACCTGGCTGACAACTTCGGCCACGAGACGATCGTCCTGAGCAAGAGCGAGCTGCGTGCCGAGCTCGGCACGGACTACTACCACGGCGCCCTGCTCGACCCGCTCAGCGCGGGCCTGCACGTGGGCAAGTTCGTCGGCGGCCTGGCGGACGCCGCCGAGCGGGCCGGCGCCGAGATCCACGAGCGCAACGCCGCCACCGGCCTCACCCGCCTCCCCGGCGGCGGCTTCGTGGTGGAGACCATGAACGGCACCATCCGCGCCAAGCAGGTCATGGCGGCGACGGACGCCTACACCGACAAGTCGATGCCGTGGTTCCGCAAGCGACTGATCAACGTCGGCAGCTTCGTCATCGTCACCGAGCCGCTGGGGGAGGCACGCGCCAAGGAGCTCATCCCGAACGGCCGACTGCTGGTCGCCCACAAGAACATCGGCCACTACGTCCGCCTCACCCCGGACAACCGCCTCGCCTTCGGCGGCCGGGCCCGCTTCGCCCCCTCCAACCCGGCTTCCGACATCAAGAGCGGCGACATCCTCAAGCGGGAGATGACGGAGATCTTCCCGCAGCTGGCCGGGACGCGGATCGACTATGTCTGGGGCGGCATGGTCGGCTTCTCCTGGGACCGTATTCCGCACGCGGGTGACGACAACGGCCTGTACTACTCCATGGGTTACTGCGGTCACGGCGTCCAGATGGCCACGTACATGGGCCGGGCCGTGGCCGAGATGATGGACGGCAGGCCGGAGGCCAACCCTCTGCGCGGCTTCGGCTTCCCGAAGGTGCCCGTCCCCTTCTACAACGGCACCCCCTGGTTCCTGCCCTTCGGCGGCGCCTACTACAAGGCGAAGGACCGGCTGCTCTGAGCCGATGGCGACGCCGGCGCCGGGGCATTCCGCAGAGTGACCAGGGAAGGGCCCGGCAATACAGAGCCGCCTGCTCCGCTCACCGGAGGAGAGTTCTGCCGATTCCCCGAACGTCGCGCAGGGCTTTCCATTTCCATTCCGATTCCCCCGGTTAATTCGGTGAATACGATGCAAACACCTCTTGACTCCGGCCGAGCCCGCTGGCACTATCGTGCCAAACTTCAGCACGCTGTACCACATAGTGGCACGAGGTCAGTTGCCGCCACAGCCGCTTCATAGGGCCCCTCCGGTCGCATACCGAGATTCGCAGAAGACCACAGTGCGTTGACGAATTGTCTTCTGCTGACGGTGGCGCGCCTTCCCTGCTCAAGCATCAGCAGCAACCCCAAAAGCACCCTTCGGACGACTTCTGAGCGGCTTCCCGACACCTCAACGAGTAGGCGTGAATCAATGAAGAAACTGCGCTTGACGACCTGTGCACTGACCGCTGCCACCCTTACGGTCCTCGCCGGCTGCGGCATGAGCGGCGGGGGCACGGCTGCCGGCGGCGGTGCGGCGAACGGCGAGAGCATCGTGATCGACGAGCCTTTCGCCCCCGCCGCCAACTGGGCGCTGGAGACTTTTGACGCGTTCGCACTCACCAAGGCAGGCTGCCTGGAGACCCTGGTGAAGTCCGAGAACGGCGGCACGCTCGCCCCGATGCTCGCCACCTCCTGGACCCGGGTGAAACCCACGGTCTGGAAGCTGGAGCTCCGCCAGGGCGTGACGTTCCAGGACGGTACGCCGCTGGACGCGAAGGCCGTGACAGGCGCCCTGCAGCACGCCCTGAAGGTGAAGACGCCGGCGGCGGCCTTCTCACCCGATGTCGTCTCCGGTGTCAAGGCCGTCGACTCCTCGACGGTCGAAGTGACGACCGTCAAGCCGGACGTGCTGCTTCCGCAGAGGCTGGCCAGTCCGAACGCCGGAATTCTGGCGCCCAAGGCGTACAGCGGGGCGGCCATCGATCCGAAGGGCACCTGTACCGGCCCCTTCGAGATCACCAAGGAGGTCCCGCAGCAGGCGATCGAGCTGAAGCGCAACGACTCCTACTGGGGCGGCCGCCCCCGTCTGGCCTCCGCCGAGGTGCGCTTCATCGCCGATGGCGGCAAACGCGCCACCCAGGTGCGCACCGGGGAGGCGAACATCGCCCGGAAGATCCCGGTCACCAGCGTGCAGGAACTCAAGGGCGACGCGACCATCCGTACGCAGTCCTCGGAGTTGCCCCGCACCACGCAGCTGATCCTGAACCACAAGAAGGCCCTCTTCGCCAACGCCAAGGTCCGGCAGGCGTTCCAGGCGGCCATCGACACCAAGGCCATCTCGGACGCGGTCTACCCCGGCGCCTCGCGCCAGGCGGTCGGGCCGTTCGCGCCCGGTGATCCGTGGACTCCCAAGGGCGCGGCTCCGGTCAAGGCCGACCCCGCGAAGGCCAAGTCCCTGCTGGCCGAGGCAGGCGTCGATCCGTCCTCGCTGAAGCTGACGCTGCTCGCCTACAACGAGGGTTCCGGCTTCGCCGACCTCGCCTCCGTGCTCCAGGAGCAGCTCAAGGCCATCGGCGTCAAGGTCTCCATCCGGTCCGGCGAGTACGCGTCGATGGAACCGGACATGCTGAGCGGCGACTTCGACATGGCGCTGCTGTCCCGCAACTACCTGGCCGACCTGCCCGACCCGTACGGCTTCCTCAGCCAGGACTACAGCTGCAAGGGGTCGTTCAACCTCGCTCACTACTGCGACGCGACGGTGGACTCGCTCATCAAGAAGGCCGGTGCCACCGCCGGCACCGAGGCCCGCTACGCCCTGTACGCGGACATCGCCGCCCGGCTCCAGTCCCAGGCCGTGAGGGTCTTCCTCGTCCACGAGACCGAGTCCGTCGCCCTCGCCGGCGTGAAGGGCTACCAGATCCACCCGTACTACACGCTCACCGCCGACCTGTCCCTGGGTTCGCAGTGACCCGGTCGGACAGTCGCGCAGGGCATGCGCACATGACATGCCTCCGGCCCGCACATACCCGGCCGCTGCTTCGGGACGAAGTGATTCCTGTCGCCGGCCGGGGCCCCTGCCAATCGCTCGACGTCATCACACAAGGAGGAGGTGAGACGGGATGATCCGATTCGCGCTGCGACGGCTGCTGGTCCTGCTTGTCGCCCTGTTCACGGTGTCTGTCGTCACCTTCCTCATCCCGTACCTGAGCGGCGGCGACCCGGTGCGCACCATCCTGCGCTCCCGAGTCTCCGGCCAGGCTCTCGACCCCGCCGCGGTCGAGGCACTGCGCGGCGAACTGGGCCTGGACCGGCCGCTGCCGGTGCAGTACCTGGACTGGCTCGGACGGGCTGTGCAAGGAGACTTCGGGCTGTCGTTCACCAGCCGTACGCCGGTGGAGCAGCTGCTGGGCAGCGCGCTCAGCGTGTCGCTCACCCTGACCGTCATCGCTCTCGGGTTCGCCTTCCTCGCGGCGCTGCCCCTGGGCACGATCGCGGCACTGCGGCCCGGAAAGCGGGTCGACACGACGGTGACGTTCCTGACGCAGAGCTTCGTCGCCGTCCCCGAGTACTGGCTGGCGCCGGTCCTGGTGCTGGTCTTCTCCCAGCAGCTGGGCTGGCTGCCGTCGGCGGGCTGGCGCGCACCGGAGTACCTCATCCTGCCCGCCGTCACGCTCGCCCTGCGGCCGATGGCGTACTTCATCCAGGTCACGAGGGCGGCGATGATCGACGTGCTCACGTCTCCCTACATCACCGCCGCCCGAGCGAGGGGGCTGAGCCAGCCGCGGACCGTGGTGCGGCACGCACTGCGCAACGGGCTGCTGCCGGTGATGACCCTGTTCACCCTGTGGTTCGCGGGGCTGCTCGGCGGCTCAGTGGTGGTCGAGGTGATCTTCGCCGTGCCGGGGATGGGACAGCTCGTCTACAAGGCGGTCGTCAACCAGGACGTCCCGATCATCCAGGGCGGGATCCTCAGCATCGTCGCCCTGGCGATCATCATCACCACGGTCACGGACCTGCTGTACGCCGTGATCAACCCCGCTGTGAGGTTGCGCGATGGCTCTGTCTAGTCACGTTTCCGCGGGAGGCTTCTCCGGTCACCTGGTGCGGGGGCTGCGCTTCACCCGCGGCCGGCACTGGACGCTGCGCGTCGGCGCGGTGGTGTTCGCGGTCGTCGTGACCGTCCTGGTGCTGACGCCGTGGATCGCGCCGTACGACCCGGCCGCCCAGGGCCTCTCCCAGCGGCTGGCCGGCTTCAGCGCCGAGCACTGGCTCGGCACCGACCAGCTGGGCCGGGACGTGCTGACCCGGCTGATGTACGGCGGACGCTTCTCCGTGACCATCGCCGCCGTCACGCTGCTGCTCTCGGCCGTCATCGGCACGCTGATCGGCGCGGTGAGCGCCAGACGCGGCGGGCTCCTCGACGAGGTCCTCATGCGCACCGTGGACCTGCTCATCGCCATCCCCGACGTGGTCGTCACGCTGCTGCTGATCGCGGTGTTCGGCACCGGTTACGGCACGCTGATCGCCGCCCTGACGGTGGTGGGCTGGACTCCGTTCGCCCGCCTCATGCGCGGGCTCACCATGGAGATCAACGCCAAGGGCTACATAGAGGCAGCCGAGACGCTGGGCTGCTCGAAGGCTTTCATCATCTTCCGCCACATCATCCCCAACGCCCTGCGGCCGATGCTGGCGCTCTCCTTCCTGCGCTTCGGGCACAAACTGATCACCGTCGGCGGACTGTCCTACCTGGGACTGGGAGTGCAGCCGCCGGACTCCGACTGGGGCGCCATGCTCCTCGACGCCCAGCCGTACATGGAACGGATGCCGATGCTCGTCATCCTGCCCGGAGCGGCGATCTTCCTGACCGCACTGAGCGTCACCATGATCGGTCAGGGATCGGAGGCCACGCCCACACGGCGAAAAGCAGAAGGGGCGCCCCGATGACCGGCCGCCGCCTCGGCCGCGCTTCCCGCCCGCCGGCGCGCCGCCGGACGCTCGCCGCCACCGCGCCCGAGCACATCCGCGACGGCGTACACCGTCGCCGGTTTCCGCCGGGACTGCCAAAACCGCGACCGAACCCCATCGCCGACGGCCACTCTGCCCGCCAGCGCCTCCCGTACGAGCACCGCGAACCGGCCGGGCCCCTCGCCGGCTATGACGTGGACGCCGCCGGCGCCCCGCTCACCCCGCACTTCGACGAGGCCGACGGTCCGGTGAAGCCGCCTGGACGAGGCCCGCGAGCAGCGTCATCTCGGAGCCGCCCGGAAACTGACCGCGCCCCCAGAGGAGCCTGAGCATGAACTTTCTCCCACGCCCGCCCCGAACGACGAGATCCGACCCCGCCGGCGGCGCCGAACTGACCATCCGCGGCCTGCGCGTGGAGTTCCCCCACCTGCCCGCGGGCGGTACTCCTCCCGTGGACGGACTCGACCTGACCGTGCGCCCGGGGCAGATCGTCGCCCTTGTCGGCGAGTCGGGCTCCGGCAAGAGCCTCACCTCCCTCGCCGTGACCGGCCTGCTGCCGCCCGGCGCCCGGATCACCGCCGGCCGCATCACGCTCGACGGCGAAGACCTCGCCGACTGCTCCGCCCGTCGTATGAACCACATCCGCGGCAACCGCGTGGCCATGCTGTTCCAGCAGCCCAAGGCCGCCCTCGACCCCACCGCCACCGTTCGCAGCCAGGTCGCCGAACCCCTGTGGCTGCACCGGGGCCTCAGCCACCGGCAGGCGCGCACCCGGGCCGTCGAACTTTTGCGGGACGTCGGGATCGCCGATCCCGATCGGGTGGCGGGCTCCTACGCCCACCAGCTGTCGGGTGGCATGGCCCAGCGCGTGATGATCGCGGCGGCGCTCGGCAGCGACCCGGGGCTGCTGATCGCGGACGAACCGACGACCGCGCTCGACGTCACCGTCCAGGCCCAGATTCTCGCCCTACTCAAGCGCAAGCAGCAGGAGAGGGGACTGTCGGTCCTGCTCATCACGCACGACCTGGGAATCGTCGCCTCCCTGGCCGACCGGGTGGCCGTCATGTACGCCGGTCGCATCGTCGAGGAGGCCACGGCCCAGAAACTCTTCTCCGACCCCCGGCACCCCTATACACGTGCGCTGCTGCGCGCCTCGTTGCTCCAGTCGCAGGACGGCCGGCTGTTCTCGATCACGGGCAGCACGGCCCAGTCGCGAAGCCTCGACCACGGCTGTCGCTTCCGCCCGCGATGCCCCGTGGCGGACGAACTCGGCATCTCCCGCGAGTGCGAGGAGAACGAACCCGCGTTGCAGGGTCTCGCCGGTGACCACAACAGCCGCTGCTGGGCCTCGTCGACGCCGGAAAGGATGGTGGCCGTATGACCGCGCCGGCACCCGTCGACCTGCCCATGCCCGCCCGGCGTGGCCCGCTGGTCGTCGTCGAGGACCTGGTCAAACACTTCCCGGTCGCAAGCGGGCTGCGGGGCAAGAGGCGGGTCCACTCCGTGGACGGCGTCTCGCTCGAGATCGCGCGCGGGGAAGTGCTCGGGCTGGTGGGCGAGTCGGGGTGCGGCAAGAGCACGCTCGCCCGGACACTGCTCGGCCTGACCCCGGCGGACTCCGGGCGCGTACTGTTCGACGGCACCGACATCGCCCGGACCAAGGGCCGGGAGCGCAAGGCGCTGCGACGCTCGATGCAGCTCGTCTTCCAGGACCCGCTGTCCGCCTTCGACCCCAAGATGCGGCTGGGCACCAGCCTCGAAGCCCCGCTGGCCCAGCACGGCCTGGGCACCCGCGAGGAACGCGGGCAACGCATCGCCGAAGTCCTCGAACAGGTCGGACTGGACGAGTCGTTCGTCCACCGGCTGCCGCGCGAGTGCTCCGGCGGCCAGCTGCAACGCGCCGTCGTGGCACGGGCATTGCTGCTGCAGCCCCGCTTCCTGGTCTGCGACGAGCCCACCTCCGCCCTCGACGCCTCCAACCGCGCCCACATCCTCAACCTGCTCGGCGAACTCAAGGACCAGCTCGGACTGACCCTGCTGATGATCTCCCACGATCTGCGGGTCGTACGGCACATCTGTGACCGCGTGGCCGTGATGTACCTCGGCAAGGTCATCGAAGTCGCGCCCCGGCACGAGCTGTTCGAGCAGCCGGCCCACCCCTACACCCAGGCCCTGCTGGCGTCGTCGCTCCCCGACTCGCCCGAAGCCCGGGGCACCTTCAGCACCCTGAAGGGCGAACCGCCCAGCCCGCTCAGCCCACCGGCAGGCTGCCGCTTCCACACCCGATGCCCCAAGGCCCAGCAGCGATGCGGCACCCAGGCACCGGCATGGAGCGGCACGACAACCGAACAGCACCAGGTGGCCTGCCACTTCCCGGGCCCCTGAAGCCCGCACCGGTCCTTGCCCGTCCGCCGGCCGCGTGCCGACGCCACGTACTGCCTGGTGTACTGCCCGGTCTGAACACCAGAAGTCCACAGCTGCCGCAGAGGCCACGTCACATAGGCGCTGGGCATACGACGTCATGCCTCGAAGGGCACGACACGGCATCACTCACAGAAGGATCCACACGCCATGAGCGCAGCACGCTGCCGCACGGGCACCACCGGTCAGAACCCGGCGACCTGCCAGACCATGGACGAACGCGCGCACACCCAGGACGGCGAGGCCCGCAGCCGTGAGGACAACTCAGAGCACCAGGCCGACCAGGGACGCGCCGCGGAAGGCCACATGCGTGGTGCGGCGAGCGTGCACTGATCCCGGGTGATCCCCGTCCGATCCGAGGCCGTCCTGTCACCACCAACTACCTGTCAGCAACGAGGAATGGGAAGAAAGCACCATGCACGATCACGACAAGGGCCACGACCATCACGGCGACGACCATCACGGCCACGACCATCACGGGCACGGCCACGCAGGCCACAGCCATGAGTTGAGCCCCGACGCGGATCGCCGCTACCTCACCGCGGCTCTCCTCCTGCTCACCGGTTACATGGCCGTCGAGGTCGTCATCGGCGTCATCGCCGGCTCGGTGGCCCTGATCGCGGACGCGGGTCACCTGCTCACCGACGCGATGTCCATCGTCCTCGCCCTGATCGCCATGCGGCTCGCCGCCCGGCCCGCGCGAGGCCGCCTCACCTACGGACTCAAGCGGGCCGAGATCCTTTCCGCCCAGGTCAACGGCATCACCCTGCTGTTGCTCGGCGCCGTCGTGGGCTATGAGTCCGTTCAGCGCCTGATCACCCCCCCCCGAGGTGGAAGGGGGGCTGGTCCTGGTCACCGCACTGGCCGGTATCGCGGTCAACGTCGTGTGCGCCTGGCTGCTGAGCAAGGCCAACCGCTCCAGCCTCAACGTCGAGGGCGCCTACCAGCACATCCTCAACGACCTCTGGGCGTTCATCGGCACGGCGGTGGCGGGGCTGATCGTGCTGCTGACCGGCTTCGCGCGGGCCGACGCCATAGCCTCGCTCGTGGTGGTGGTCCTGATGCTGCACGCCGGATACGGGCTGGTCCGCGAATCCTGGAAGGTCCTGCTCGAGGCAGCACCCGCCTCGCTCGACCCGGAGCGCATCGGCAGTGAACTCGCCGCCTGGGCCGGCGTGGTGGAAGTCCACGACCTCCACATCTGGACCATCACCTCCGGCTACCCGGCCCTGTCGGCGCACATACTGGTAGACGAGGACCTCGACTGCCACGCCACGCGGACCGAGTTGCAGCACCACCTGTCCAAGCGCTACGACATCCAGCACACAACGCTCCAGGTGGACCACGCCCCCGCCGCCGAGTCGACCGACTCCGAGGCCCACTGCGCCGATCCGCACGGCCCGGTCCACCGAGCCGCGGTCTGAATCACACGCCCCCGGGCGCGAGTCCCGGCCCTCACCGCGCTGCTCACGACTGGGTCGGTCACTTGAACGGCCTGGCGGATGCCGCTGTGCGCACCGGCGCCGAGATCCACGAGCGGGAACACGGCCACCGGCAAGACCCGCACGCAGGACGGCGGGTTCCTCGTGGGGACCCTGCTCGGCACCATCCGTGCCGAGCAGGTCATGGCCGCCACCGTCGCCCAGGCCGACAAGGCGATGCCTTGGTTCCGCAAGCGGCTGATCAACGTGGGCAGCTTCATCATCGTCACCGAACCGCTCGGCGAGGCGCGCGCCCGTGAACTCGTCCCCAACGGGCGGCTGGTAGTCGATTCCAAGAACATCGGCCATTTCATCGGCCTCACCCCGGACAACCGTCTCGCCTTCGGTGGCCGGGCTCGTCTCGCCCCTTCCGGCCCCGGCCTCCGACATCAAAACAGGTGACATCCTGAAGCGGGAGATGACCGAGCTCTTCCCACGGCTGGATGGGCTGCCCGCTGCTGTTCACTGTGCCTCCTCCGGCCGCTAGCGCGGAGTGCATGCTGTCGCCGGCCGGACGGACGGGACTGTCACGGGGACGCTTTGACGAGTTGGCTCCAGGCTGATCGGAAAATCGAGGTTCGGAAGGGCAGGCGGCAGTATCCGGGCCGCTTGCGGCTCGGATGTCGGGGTGGGGTCGGTCAGGCGGATACGGTTGCGAGGGTGACCTGATGGCCGAGGGCCTGGAGCTGGCGGACGAGGTCGCGGGTTTTGCGGGCTGGGTTGAGGTGGCGTTGGTGCCAGTCGGCGCCGAGTTCCTGGTAGGAGGCGTCTGGGTCGTTGATCAGGTGCCAGGTGATGACGAGGATCGAGCGGGCGACGGCGATCAGGGCTTTGGCGTGGCCGCGGCGTTTGACGATGCGCCGGTAGCGGGCGCCGAGGAAGGTGTCGGTGCGGGCTGCGGCATTGGCAGCCTCGCCGAGGGCGCCCTTGAGCCGTGGATTGCCCTGCCCGGCTGGGCCGGCGGTGTTCTTCGCGCCGGACTGGATCGTGCGGGGCACAACTTGGCCCACGAGACGAGGTGTTCGGGGGTGGGGAAGCGGGTCATGTCCGCGCCGATCTCGGCGAGGATGATCTGCGCGGTGGTCGGCCCGATCCCGGGGACGACGTCCAGCTTCTCGGCCAGGGTGCGGGCGCTTGCGCCGCCGGGGGATCGGGGCGCCGTTTCCCCCGCTGCGCGTCGGCGGCCGCCGACGCGCTCGCGCGCCGAACCCGGCGCACACCAGCACCACCACGCACCACCGGCGTCCCCGGGCATCAGGCACGTTCGCCCCGGCCGGCGACGTGCGAACATGCCCGAGCCCGAGAGCCCACACGACCCAGCCGGATTCCCCGAACCTTCTCCGGAGTGTCAGTGCCGGTCCGTACGCTCGACAGCATGGTGGGGGACGAACTGCGCGAAGAACCACATGGCGAGCGGTCCGGCAAGGAGAGCGGCAGCGAGACCTGGCAGCGGCTGAGTGCGTACGCCTACCTCAGCGCACCCGAGCGACTGGAGTACGTCGCGGCGATGCGGGTGTTCTGTGGCACCCTGCTCGCGGACCTGGCCGTACCCGACGTGCTCGCCAAGCTGGCACAGGCCGGTCACCCGGCGGCAGTGCTCGACGCGGAGACACTCACCGCCCGGCTCGAACAGCTCGTGCGCTGGGGCAATCTGCTGCGCAGCACGCACACGGTCACAGCCACCAGCATCGCCGAGTACCAACGCTCCCGGTCCCGCTACCAACTGTCCAAGCTGGGCGAACGAGTGCAGCGCGACGCCGACGAGGTGCTGGCGGGAGCGGACGCCGCGCGTGAGGTCAGCAGCGAGCTGCTCACCCTCGTCGACCGGGGACTCAAAGAGATCGCCGCCCTGGCCGCCGCACCAGGCGGCGCGGACCCGCAACAGGCACTGGAAAAGATCAGCACCCTCTTCGCGCAGTTCGCCGAATTCGCCGAGTCGGTACGGGACTTCTACGCCTACCTCGGCCAGGTGCTCGCCCGCTACGACCTCGACGGAGCCGAGTACCAGGGGTTCAAGGAACTGCTGCTCGACTATGTGGAGGCGATCACCGAGGACGTGTCCTTCCGTGCCCCACGCATCGCCGCCCATCTTCGGGCGATCTGGCCACATCTGCCCACGCTGCTGAGCCGCATCGACGCCCATGCTTCAGGCCTCGGAGCACTTTCCGAGGCGCTGCCCGAGACGCGGGTGCAGCGCAGCCGGGGACGGGAGTTGGCCGACTGGGAGGGGCTGCGCGACTGGTTTGCCGACAGCGACGGCCAGGGCAGCCAGGTGGACCAGCTCCGGGACGCGACCCTGCGTGCCCTGCAGTCGCTGCTCGCCAACGCCAAGCGGATGCTGCGCTCCGCGGCGGGGGAGATGTCCCGTCGCAAGGACCTGCTCAGGCTCGCGGCCTGGTTCGACGCCGCGGAGCCCGAGGAGGCCCACGACATCGCGGTCGCGGCCTTCGGTCTGTACGGGGCACGGCATCTGAGTGTGGCGCCGGATCCCGACCTGTCCGTACCGGCGTATGTGAGCTGGTGGAGTGGACCCGTCGTGGATGTGCCGGTGGCGTTGCGCGAGCGTGGCAGCCGCGCCCCACGCGGGAGGGCCGCGGCGGTGGAGGACCACCGCGAGCAGAAGCACCGCCTCCTGGAGCAGGCGCGCGAACAGGCCGCCGCCCGCCGGGCCGCGGCCGCCGAACTGCGCAGCGCATCCGGCCGGTTCGACGAGGTGAGGCTGGGTTCCGCGGCCATGCGGCTGCTGCTGGAACTGCTCACCGCCGCTCTCGGTAACGCCCAACTGCACAAGGAGGCTGGTGACTTCCAGCTCGACGGCGCGCAGGCAGGTGATGCGGATCTGGGCATCAGGCTGACGGCGTGGCGCACCCCGGGCAGGCACACCCTCCTGCGCTCCGTGGACGGCGACCTGACGGCGGACGACCTCACCCTGGCCGTCGAAAGTGCCGCGGCGCCCGCCGCAGCCGAGGAGGCGAGCGCCTGATGGCCCTGCCCTCCGCCCACGATGTGGCCCTTGCCGCCGAACGCCGCGCCGCCGCCCGCCTTCTGCTGGCCCACCCCCTGGTCACCAGCAACGGCCCGTACAGCGACACCTTCCCGCTGATCCGCCGCCACGCCGACTGGCTCGCCCAGCGCTTCCAGCAGGTGTTCGGCTACCGACTCCTCATCGAGGCGTCGTACGCCCGTCTGTTCAAGGCCGGCCTCGGCCCCGGCTCCGGCCATCGCCTGGAGCGGCCCTCCACCAGTACGCCGTTCACTCCGCGGACGTACGCCTATCTGGCCCTCGCCCTTTCGGTCCTCGTCACCGCCCCGGAGCAGCTCCTGCTCTCCCAGCTCGTCGCCGACCTGAGGGCCGCGGCCGTGGACGCCGGGATCGAGGTCAGCGACACCGGACGTCAGGCGGAGCGGCGCACGCTCGCCGCCGCGCTGCGCCAACTCGTCGACTGGGGCGTGCTGGCGGAGACCGAGGGCCACGTCTCGGCCGTCGCCGAGGAGCGGGGCGGCGAGGCGCTGCTGACCGTGGACCGCGAGATCGCCCGCGCGATCGTCGCCGGACCGCTGGCGCAGAGCCGCGACGGAGCCGAGCTCATCCGCCGCGCCGCCGACCCCGGCTTCGGCGGCCCGCGCACGTACGTGCGCAGACGCCTCGTCGAGACACCCGCCGTCCACCTCGACGACCTCACCGGCGCCGAGCGGGAATGGCTGCGGACCCGGCAGCGGCGTGAGTCCCAGGCCTTCTCCGAACTGCTGGGTCTGGAGGCCGAGATCCGTGCCGAGGGCATTGCCCTCGTCGATCCGGACGGCGACCTCACCGACCTGCACCTGCCCGGCACCGGCACCGTCGCCCAGGCGGCACTGCTGCTGATAGGACGGCTGGTCGACCGACTGCGCCCCGAGAATCCCGGCCACCCCGCGGTCGGCGGGCGGCTGGTCATCGGCGTTCCCGTCCCGGACGGGCTGTTGCTCGAACTGCTCGATGAACTCGTAGAGGAGTACGGCCGACGCAGCAACTGGCAGCGAGGCCTGCTGGAGAACCGGGACGGGCTGCTCGCAGCCGTCCTCGATCTCCTGGTCCGCATGCGCCTGATGGCGCCCGTCGGCCCGGTGCGCGCCGATGGCTACGGCGTGCCCGAGGGATACGAGGACGCACCGCTGGACGGCCGGCCCGTCACGGACGTCTCGGGCGTCCGCGGGCAGGACGGATCGGGCGGTTGGGTGCTGCTCGCCGCTGCCGCCCGGTTCGCCACCACGGTCGCCATCACCTCCCCTACCGAGCAGCCCCCAGCAGACGACGTCTCGCAGAAGCCCGAGGAGCCGCCCCGGTGAACCGCCCCTCTTCCCCGCACCGCTACCGCCTGCACCGCGCCGGCATCCGCAACGTCTGGCAGTACGACGAGCAGGAGTTCGCCTTCGGCGACGGCCGTCTGCTGCTGCGTGGCAAGAACGGCGCCGGCAAGTCCAAGGCCCTGGAGATGCTGCTGCCGTATCTCCTCGACGCTGACGCCCGCGCTCTGGATGCCACCGGGACCGGCCGGACCACGCTTCTGTGGCTGATGCTCGACGGTTTCGAGCAGACCAACCGGCTGGGCTACCTGTGGGTGGAGTTCATGCGGACGGACGAGGAGGGCAACGACCACCACCTCACCCTCGGTGCGGCCATCCGCGCCTCCCAGTCGACCAGGACCGCCAAGGCGTTCTTCTTCGTCACCTCGCTGCGGGTGGGCGAGGGCCTGCACCTGGCCCCCGCCGGTCAGCCGTTGCCGGTCGAGCAGCTCAAATCGATCGTCGGCCCGGAGAACATCACCGACCGTGCCGTGGAGCACCGGGCCCGGGTCGCCCGCCACCTGTTCGGCCTCACCGATCCGGCGCGCTACCGCAACCTGCTCCACCTACTTCACCGCCTGCGCCGCCCCACCATCGGCGACCGCATCGATTCCGGCGGTCTGGTCTCCGTCCTCGCGGAGACGCTGCCCGCGCTCGACGACGAGGTCGTGGAGAAGGTGGCCCGCAACCTCGACGATCTGGACGCCGTACGGACCGACCTCGGGCGCCTGGAGCGGACCCACGAAGCGCTGCAAACCTTCCTGACCGGTTACCGCGGCTACCTGCACGGGGCGCTGCGCCGCCGGGCCGACGACGTGAACGGCGAACTGGAAAGGCTGGCAGAACGTCGGCGTTCGGCGGGCGAGGCGGTGAAGAAGGTGGCGAAGCTCCGCACGAGCGAGGACGAGCTCGCCGCCCGCCTCGACGTCCTCAAGGCGGATGCGGATGCGGCCGAGACGGACCTCGCCGCCCTGCACGCCAGCGCTGCCTACCGAAGCCTGCAGGAGCTCGGGGAGAAACGCGCCACCGTGACCGCCCTGCACAGTGCGGCGGCGACCGCGTTCAAGGCCCTGCGCAAGGCCCACAGCAGCCAGGAAGAGACCGCACGCCGGCTCACCGAAGAAGCCGGAAGGCTTGGCGGGGAACTGGTCGAACTCGGCACGACACACGGCGAGTTGCTGCGCGAGGCAGAGCGGTCCGGGCTCGACCCCGTGCACCTGGGCGAGCCCGCAGTGGTCCCTGCCACTCCGGTCGCGGCTGCGGTGGCGGCCGAACTGACCGCCCCCGACGGTGACTTCCACCTCGTGCGTCACAGCGAGGTGCTGGCCATCGACACGGAGGTCTGTGCGGGTGCCCTGCAAGCCTGGGCCTCCCAACTGGACGCTGCCGGGCCGGTGATCAGGAACCGGGCCCGGGCCGTGACCGAACTGACCGCGCTCATCGACAAGACACGCCGGGCCCAGCGAGAGGCTCACGAGGCCGATGCCGCCCGGGAGAGTCTGGAGGAGCAGGCGGACGAGGCACGTGAGCGGGCCGGACGCCGACGGGAGGAGACGGCACGCGAAGGGCAGGCGTACGCGGGCGCCGTACGGACCTGGACCGAGCGGATGCGGAGTCTCACCGGCGTGTCCCTCGACGCCGTACACGCCCTGATCGCCCACGACCCGGCGGAGGGACCGCTGCCCGCCCACGCCCCCGACGAGGTGGCTGACACCGCCCGGTCGGCCGTCGAGCCGTGGCTCGCGGAACTGGGCGAACAACGCGACATGCGCGCGGTGGCGATCCGCGAGCTGGCCGCCGAACAGGACCGCCTGGTGCGTGAGCGGAACGACTGGGAAGCCCGCACAGACCCCGAGCCCACACCTCCGCCCCACCGCTCGGCACCCCGCACACCCGGCACCGGCGCACCCCTGTACCGGCTCGTGGACTTCGCCGAGAACCTGGAGCCGGCGGCTCGGGCGGGCCTGGAAGCCGCACTCGAAGCGAGCGGCCTGCTCGACGCCTGGGTGTGCTCCGACGGCACCGTCCTGGACCCGGCCACGCGGGACACCCTCCTCACCCCCGGCACACCGGCTGCCGGACCCACGCTCACCACGGTGTTGCGCCCCGTCATGGCCCCGGACAGCGGGGTGACGACCGAGCAGGTCCAGCGCATGCTCCAAGCGGTGGCCCTGGTCACGCACGGGACCACGGGCACGACGGCGGAATCCGCGATCGGCACCGACGGCTCCTGGAAGCTGGGCGTCGCCCGAGGCTGTCACGCCAAGCAGACCGCCGAGTACGTCGGCGCGGAGGTACGTGCCGAGACCCGCCGCCGGGCCCTGGCCGAACTCGACCAGCAACTCGCCTATGTGCAGGAGAAGTTGACAGAGAAGGAGAGAGGCCTGCGGATCCTGACGGAGCACCGCGCACAAGCGGCCGACACCCTGAGCCACCCACCCACGGCACGCCCACTGACCGACGCGTGGGCCCGTACCACCGAGGCCGAGCGTGCCGCACAGGTACTGGCCGGCAAGGCGTCCGCTGCCGCCCGCGAAGCGGAGCAGGCGCGCGCCCGCGCGGTCGCCGCCAGGCGTGAGGCCGAGGCGACCGCGAGCGCGAACGACCTCCCGGTCGACCCCGCCGCGCTCGACTCCGTACGCCTCTCCCTGGACCGCCTCGGCACAGGAACGGAACGACTGCGTCGGCGGCTGCGCACGGTGACTTCCTCCGCCGACGCCCATCGCCAGGGCCGCGAAGGCTACGACCGCGCCCTGACATCCACTCGGGAAGCGGAGTCCGACTACATTGAGCCGCTCACCCGCCTGGACGCCGCACGCCGCCTGGTCCTGGGCCTGGAGGAGGCGTTGGACGCGCCGGAACAGGAGATCCTCGCCCGCGAGGACGGGGCGAAGCGACGACTGGAGGCGGTAGGGCGCCAACTCCCCGGCGCAGACCGGGACTTGAGCGCGGTACACGATGAACGCGTGCGCGCGGAGGAGGACGAGAGGGTACGGCGGGGGGCGCTGGCCACCCAGGAGGGCGAGGCGATCACCAGTGGCAGGCGACTGCGTACGGCGCTGTCCCTGCCGGGCGTGATCAGGGGCGCGGGCCTCGACATGCGGGCGGAGGACGAGGGAGACGAGCCCCACTTCTCCGAGGACGGCGCAGATGACCGCACCAAGGCACTGCGCCGGCTCGTGGAAGCTGTACGGAGCCGTCTGGACGCCGAGCGGCGCGACATCTCGGACACCGCCCTCCTCAACCGTCACACCGACCTGCGCGACCAGCTCTCCGGAGGCTACGACGCCACGCTGGAGGAACACGACGGCATCAAGGTCTGCCGTCTCGTCGACGACCACGGCCCGCACGACATCGCCGCGGTCGGCGAGCGCATCGCCGCCCAGGCGGCCGAGGCCCGCGAACGGCTGACGGAGCGCGAGCGAGAAGTCTTCCAGCGGTTCCTGACCGGAGAACTGGGCGACCACCTCTCCTCCCAGGTCCTGGCCGCGGGCGCCCTGGTGGCCGCCCTGAACGGCACCCTGTCCACGGTCCGGACGTCACACGGGCTGGGCGTCACACTCGACTGGAAGCTGGCGGACGGCGTGGAGGCCGACGTCAAGGCGGCGGTCGACCTCCTGCGCAGTCCGTCCGGCCTGCGCACCCGCGACCAGTCCGAACAGCTTCGCGACGTGCTCCAGCGCCGTATCGAGGACGCACGCCGCGCTGACCCGGGCGCGGGCTACGCGGCCCATCTGCGCACCGCCCTCGACTACCGCGCCTGGTTCACCTTCACCCCCTGGGTGGTCAACGACGCCGCCCCGGGCACCCGCCGCAAACTCTCCGGCCGTACAGGCCTCAGCCAGGGCGAGCAACGCGTCCTGTCCTACCTGGTCCTCTTCGCTGCCGCGGCCGCCCACTTCACGAGTCTCGCCGAGACAGTCCCACACGCCCCTCGACTGATCCTGCTGGACGACGCGTTCGCCAAGGTCGACGAGCCCACCCACGCGCGCCTCGGTCGCATCCTGGTCGACCTGGACCTGGACTTCGTCCTGACCAGCGAACGCCTCATCGGTAACTGGCCCGACGTGCCCTCGCTGCAGATCTACGAGTGCCTGCGCGATCCGCATGTGAGGGGAGTGGCGACCCTTCACTACACGTGGAACGGGCGGCAGAGGCGGCTGGTGTCGGTTTGACGAGTCCCCGAGCGCCGGACAACATGCCCCTCGACGCCGAGACGCTGGCCTTCCTGAACCGGGCCGGCCTCGCGCGCCTCTGGACAGCCGCACGCACCCGCCTCGAACGCAACGGCCTGCAGCCGACCGGCACGATCAGGCTCCAGCACCTGGACACACAGGAGCGCCAGGACCTCTCCCTCCTCCTCGCGAAACCGCTCACCACCTCCACCACCACGATCCACCTGTCGGACCTGGACACCCGTCTGCGCACCACTGCGGTCGGCCGTGGCCTGGCCGAGACGCTGGCGGCACTGGGCCCGGCCCTGACCGACCGCCGGGCCGCCCGGGACGCGGCGGCGGCGCAACGAGCCGGCCTGTGGTCCGCGGCAGAAGCGGCCCTCTCCGCCACACCACTGGCGTCCCAGCCCTGGGCGGCCCAGTGGCTGGAGGAGACACGACGCGCGGGTACGGTCACCCGCCAGGACCCGCACACCGCGACCACGATCCTCGACCAGGCGATCCGGACCCTGGCCACGCTCTTCCCCGGCCCGGACGCGGAACCCACCCCCGCCGTCTGGGGCCGCGGCGAACTGGCCACCCGCACCACCGGCTCGGCCCACGGCCTGGACGACGGCACCCTGCTCTCCCGCCTGGTCCTGCGCGGCATCGCCCTGGCATCCGGCAGCGACGTCCCAGTCGACGCACCGGGCCGTCGCGCCCTGTGGCGCCTGGCCTCGGTCACCCCCGACGAGGTGTCCAGCACGGTCCTCAGCTACGGCCTGCGGCCGATGGGTGCGAGCTGGGGCGAGAGAACCCTGCGAGAACGCGCGGACCGCAATCTGGAGACTCATCTGACCCTGCGCGAACTACGCGCCCTGCACCTGGAGATGCCGTCGCGCACCCGGATCCACGTGTGCGAGAACCCACGCGTAGTCGAAGCCGCTGCCGACGCCGGCTGCACCGCGGCTCTGATCTGCACCTCAGGCAGCGCGACGACGGTCGTTCTCACCCTGCTCGACGCGCTTGCCGCCGCCGGGTGCGCCTTCGCCTACCACGGTGACTTCGACTGGCCGGGGATCGCGCTGGCCAACCGTGTCGTGGAGCGGTACGGCGCGAAGGCGTGGCGCATGAAGGCGCAGGACTACGAGTACCTCGCGACCCGTACCCAGGTGCACGGCACCCCACAGTTCCTCCTCGCCGGGCCGCCCGTGGAAGCCGTGTGGGATGCGGAACTGGCCCCTGCCATGGACGCCCTGGGCATCGCCCTCCACGAGGAAGCGGCGCTCGACCTGCTCCTGGAGGACCTCAGCTGACTCTCAGGGACAGAAGACAGGCCAAGACGATCTTGCCGGGCGGAGAGTTCGGCAGAAACCCGTTCGGCAACCAAGGCGTCCGCTACTCGGGTTCACACGACGACAAGGCGCTCATCGCGGGCGTCGAGCGGGGCCAGGTGCGACGCGCGCACGCTTGTGACCTGGGCCTCCCGTCGAGGTTCCCTGCCGCCGGACCGGCCGTGCCCCCGCCCGCCGCCCGTCCCGCCCGTTTCCCGGTGTACCTGCAGGCCGCCCTCCGGCGTCGACCCGGCTGATTCGTCGCTCGGCCAATCCGCCGCTCGACCTGCTCCGGATTACCCGCGAACCCCTGATCACGAGGGGCGGTATGCGAGGAGGAGCGATGGAACGGCCGCGGAGAGATGCCCCGCCCGGCCCGGAGCACACGGCACGCCACGGGCGGCGGACGGCCGTGGTGGGCGCCGGAGTGTCCGGGCTGACCGCCGCGTATGTCCTGGGCCGTGCCGGTCACGTCACCCTGTACGAGGCCGACGACCGGCTCGGTGGACATGCGCACACCCACGAGCTGACGTCGCCGCACGACGGGCGGGTGCACCGCGTCGACTCCGGGTTCATCGTGCACAACCGGCGCACCTACCCGCATCTGCTGCGGCTGTTCGACGAACTCGGCGTGCCCACGCAGGAGTCGGAGATGAGCATGTCGGTCCGGTGCGAGGGGTGCGGCCTGGAGTACGCCGGAGCCCGCGGGATGGCCGGCCTGTTCGCTCAGCCCCGGAACCTCGTGCGCGGTTCCTATCTGCGGCTGCTGGCCGAGGTGCCCGTCTTCTACCGGGGAGCCAGGCGGCTGCTGGCCCGCGGTGGCGAGAAGGCGCTCACGCTGGGGGACTTCCTGGCGCGCGGCGGCTTCTCCGACTACTTCCGCGCCCACTTCGTGACGCCGCTGGTGTCGGCCGTGTGGTCCTGCGACGCCGTCACCGCCCAGCGCTACCCGGCCGCCTACCTGTTCCGCTTCATGGAGCACCACGGGATGCTGTCGGTGAGCGGCTCACCGGTGTGGCGCACGGTCACCGGCGGTTCGGGCGCGTACGTCGACCGGATCGCCAAGCAGATCGGCGAAGTACGCACCGGCACGCCGGTACGGGCCGTACGCCGCCATGCCGACGGCGCCGACGTGACGGCCCGGGACGGGACCACCGAGTCGTACGACGCGGTGGTGATCGCGGTCCACCCGGACCAGGCGCTGCGGCTGCTGGCCGACGCCACCGGGCGGGAGCGGGAGGTGCTGGGCGCGTTCCGCTACTCGCGCAACACGACCCTCCTGCACACCGATACCCGGCTGCTGCCGAGCGCCCCTGGCGCCCGCGCCTCCTGGAACTACCTGATGCCGACGTGCGCGGCCGGTTCCGAGCAGGTGCGTGTCAGTTACGACATGAACCGGCTGCAACGCCTGGACGCCACCGAGGCGTTCGTGGTCACTCTCGGCGGCGAGGACCGCGTCGACCCGGGCCGGGTGCTGGCCCGCATGGTCTACGAACACCCGGTCTACACCCCCGAGTCGGTGGCCGCGCAGCAGCTTCTGCCCGAACTGGCCAGTGGTGTCTGCGCGTTCGCGGGCGCGTATCACGGCTGGGGGTTCCACGAGGACGGCTGCCGCTCCGGCGTCGCGGCCGCCGCGGCGCTGGGAGTGCGCTGGTGAACGCCGCACCCGCCCTCTACTCCTGCACGATCACCCACGTGCGGACCACGCCCCGGCGGTACTCGCTGCGCCACCGCACGTACATGTGGCTCATCGACCCCGACCGTCCGCCCCGACTGCCGCTCCTGCTCCGACCGTTGGCCCGGTTCGACCCGCGCGACCACTTCACCGGCGAGGCGCCCTCGATCCGAGCCGGCCTGGACACCCTCCTGGCCGCGCACGGCGTGGACCTGGACGGCGGCCGGGTGGTGATGCTCACCCACGCGCGAGTGTTCGGACACGTCTTCAACCCGCTCACCCTGTACTGGTGTCACGGCCCCGGTGGGGAACCGCGCTGCGTGGTCGCGGAGGTGCACAACACGTACGGCGGCCGGCACTCCTACCTGCTGAGCCCCGACGCGTCCGGGACCGCGCGCACCGAGAAGGAGTTCTACGTCTCGCCGTTCTTCCCCGTCGACGGCCGTTACCGCATGCGGCTGCCGATGCCCGGACCCCGGCTCGACCTGACCGTGCACCTGGACCGCCAGGGCGGCCGGGCCTTCACCGCGACCGTGCGCGGTACCCGGCGCCGGCCGAGCCCGGCGTCCCTGCTGCGGCTGGCGCTGCGGCACCCCTGGTCCACCCTCACGGTGTCGGCCGCGATCCGAATCCACGGCGTACGCCTCTACCTGCGAGGACTGCCCGTCCAGCCCCGCCCCGAACACCGCACCTCGGAGAAAGCGACATGAGCGCGCCGCGCAGCGTGAGGCCGTAGTTGGTGCGAAGGCGGCGCAGTTCCCAGAGGCCCACCGCGGTGACCG
>NZ_JAPWHT010000299.1:0-12987 GCF_027270795.1 Streptomyces sp. ActVer | reverse complement strand
TGGCTGCGCGGCGCCGTCCGCTCCGAGGCCCGCCGCACCCGGCACACCGCGAGCATCGAGATGCCGTACGCGTCCGAGCCCGCCGACGACAGCCGGCCCGGCCCGGAACAGCTCGCGCTCACCGCCGCCCGGCGGCGGGCCCTGCACTCCGCCGTACGCAAGCTGCCGGGCCGCTGTCCGCGTCTCATGGCCGCGCTGCTGTCCCCGCAGGACCTCACATACCGGGAGATCGCGGGGGAGTTGGGTATCTCACAGGGCAGTCTCGGTCCGGAACGTTCCAGATGCCTGGGTTGTCTGCGCCGAATGCTTACGTCGGAGGTTGCGGCGTACGAAGCACGGGGATAGGAGTGAGGGACAACGGCGGAACAGGTGAGCGGGAGGCATGCACACATGGGCATGAGCGTGACCATCTCGGCGGCGACCGAACAGGACGCCGAACAGATCCTCAAACTGCAGTTCCTCTGCTACCAGAGCGAGGCCGAGCTGTACGGCGACTACAGCATCGAGCCCCTCACCCAGCCCCTCGACTCCCTCAAGGCGGAGCTCGCGGGCGGCACGGTCCTGGTTGCCCGGCTGGGCGACGAGGTGGTGGCCTCGGTGCGTGCGGCGGTGGATGCGGATGGCACGGCCCGCATCAACAAGTTGATCGTCCATCCGCGGATGCAGCGGCACGGGCTGGGCGGGCGGTTGCTCGACGCGATCGAGTCCCGGCTGGCCGAGGACGGCGGGGCGAAGAGTTTCCAGCTCTTCACCGGGCACCGCAGTGAGCACAATCTGCGGTTGTACCGGAAGCACGGTTATCAGGCTGTTTCCACGGAGCGGGTGGATGAGCGGCTGAGTCTGGTGACCCTTGCGAAGGGGTCTTCGACCAGTGCTTTTGTCGCCAGCGCGTAGCGCTTCGCGGAGGTGGGGCGTGTGTCTGCGGGCGCGTTGGGGCTGGTCGCGCAGTTCCCCGCGCCCCTAGAAGCGGGGCGCGCCAAAGCCGGTGCATGTCTATGAGGTGGCTGCCCTGCTGCGGCGGAGCCAGAACAGTGCCGTCACCGGTAGCAGGACCGGGATGAACAGGTAGCCCATTCCGTAGTCCGACCAGACCGTGGCGTCGGGGAAGGCGGAGGGGTCCGCCAGGGTCCAGGTGCCCACGGTCAGGACGCCCGCGAGTTCGGCGGCGCAGCACACCAGCGCCGCCTTGCGGGCCGTCTCGCCGCCGCGTACGAGCGAGTACGTGATGAAGCCGTAGACCAGACCGGCCGCCGCGGACAGTGAATAGGCGAGCGGCGCCTTGTCGAACTCCGTCGCGATCTGCACGGCGGAGCGCGACACGGCGCCGACGACCATCACGCCGTACAGCCAGACCAGCAGGATGCCCGGACCGCCGATGAGCCGTGTCCGCCCCGGCTGCTTGTCGGTCGCCGCCATCTCAGCCTCCCCAGATGTCGTAGAGCCGCACCTGGAGCACGGCGAGGACCACACCACCGGCCGCGACCGTGATCGAACCCCAGCGGGTGCGCTCCGCCAGCGACATGAAGCCGGCCGCCGGGATGCACGCGAAGGAACCGATGAGGTACGCCACGAAGATCGTCGTGCCCTGCTCCGGCTTCTCGCCGCGGGCCAGCTGGACGATGCCCACCACCAGCTGGACGAGGGTGAGCACCGTCACCACGGCCATACCGATGAAGTGCCAGTCCTTGGTCGGCTGGTCGCGATGGGCGGCCCAGCCGCACCAGGCGGCGAGCGCGAGCGCGGCGACGGCGGTCACAACCGTCAGGGCATCAAGCATGCCGCGACCCTATTACGGGCCAAAAGACCCGATGCGATCGCCCCCGGGGTGCCCCGTAGGGTCGAGGGCATGAAGATCCAAGCCGATGCCCTGCTGTTCGACAACGACGGAACGCTCGTCTCGTCCCTGGAGTCGGTGTACCGCTGCTGGACCCTCTGGGCCGAGGAGTACGGGATCACCGCCGAGGAGTTCGCGCGGGTCGAGCTGCACGGCCGTCCCGCCGCTGAGATAGCCGCCGACCTGCTGCCCGCCGACCAGGTCCCCGAGGCCGTCGTGCGCATCGAGCAGCTGGAGGTCGAGGACGTCGAGGGCGGTGTTCATCTCCTGCCGGGGACCCGGGCGCTCCTCGACTCCGTGCCCGCCGACCGGTGGGCCGTCGTCACCTCCGCGACCCGGCGGCTGGCCGAGGCCCGCCTCGACGAGGCCGGGATCCGGCCCAAGACCCTGATCGCCGCCGACGACATCACACGCGGCAAGCCCGACCCCGAGCCGTTCCTGCTCGCCGCCCGCCGCCTCGGCGTGGACCCGGCCCGCTGCGTCGTCTTCGAGGACGCGCCCGCGGGTCTGCAGGCCGGCCGCTCCGCCGGGATGACCACCGTGGCATTGACCACAACACACCAGGCTGCCGAGCTGCACGCGGACGTCGTCGTCGGTGACCTTTCGGCCGTGTCGGCGCTGGTCACGGACGGGGGAGTGGAGATCTCCGTCGGCGACTGAGGAGTGTCCACCGCTGTCCGCGATGCGGACAGCGGTTCCCGGTCCCGCGCATACGTCTGCTTTACTTTTCTCATGACCACGACGAGCAGCCGCATCCTTGCGACCGAGGCGACCATGACGCCCGGTGCTCGCTGTATGTGTCGAATGTGCGCCTTCTAGAGGGCCCCCGCACCACCCAGAGCCTCGCGCCCCGAAGCGAGACCGCTCAGGTCTGCCCGTACGACCCTTTCGTACGCGACTGAGCCTGCCCCGCGCACGCAGTTCTGCCGAAACCCGGCTTTCATCGCCACCGCGTGAACAATCGTGCCGCGTTCCGACCGAATGCACCCGTGCCCGGCGCACACCCACGCCCTGCACTCGACAGTGACGGAAACCCCAGTGATCACGACAACAGGCCTGAAGAAGGTCTACCGCTCGCGCGGCCGTGAGGTCACCGCCCTGGACGGCGTCGATCTGCACGTCCGCGAAGGCGAGGTGTACGGCGTCATCGGACAGTCCGGCGCCGGCAAGTCCTCCCTCATCCGCTGCGTCAACCTCCTGGAGCGCCCCACCGCCGGCACCGTGACCGTCGCCGGACAGGACCTCACGGCCCTCGCCGGCCGCGGCCCGCGCGCGGGCCGGGAGCTGCGGAGGGCGCGCAGCCACATCGGCATGGTCTTCCAGCACTTCAACCTGCTGTCCTCGCGGACGGTCCAGGACAATGTCGAGCTGCCGTTGGAAATCCTTGGCACGTCAGGGAAGGAACGTTCCCGCAAGGCGCTGGAGCTGCTGGACCTGGTCGGCCTCTCCGACAAGGCCAAGTCCTACCCGGCCCAGCTCTCCGGCGGCCAGAAGCAGCGCGTCGGCATCGCCCGCGCCCTGGCCGGCGACCCGAAGGTGCTCCTCTCCGACGAGGCGACCAGCGCGCTGGACCCCGAGACCACCCGCTCCATCCTCCAGCTGCTGCGCGACCTGAACCGGCAGCTGGGCCTGACCGTCCTGCTCATCACGCACGAGATGGACGTCGTCAAGAGCATCTGCGACTCGGCCGCCCTCATGGAGAACGGGAAGATCGTCGAGTCCGGCACCGTCAGCGAGCTGCTGGCCACCCCCGGCTCCGAGCTGGCCGCCGCGCTCTTCCCGGTGAGCGGCGACGCCTCCGCCGACGACCGCACGGTCATCGACGTCACCTTCCACGGCGACGCCGCGACCCAGCCGGTCATCTCGCAGCTCTCGCGCACGTACAACATCGACATCTCGATCCTGGGCGCCGCGATGGACACCGTCGGCGGCAAGCAGGTCGGCCGGATGCGCATCGAACTGCCCGGCCGCTACGAGGAGAACGTCGTGCCGATCGGCTTCCTGCGCGAGCAGGGTCTGCAGATCGATGTTCAGGGCGAGGCGCCCGTGCTGGTGAAGGAAGGTGCCAAGTGACCTGGTCGGAGATGCAGCCGCTGCTGGAGCAGGCCTGTTGGGACACCCTCTACATGGTCGGCTGGTCGACGGTCATCGCCGTCGTCGGCGGTCTGCCGCTGGGCATCCTGCTGGTCCTCACGGACCGGGGCGGCCTGCTGCAGAACACCGTGCTGAACAAGGTCATCGGGCAGGTCGTGAACATCGCCCGCTCGATGCCGTTCATCATCCTGATGGTCGCGCTGATGGGCTTCACCCGCTCGATCACGGGCACGACCATCGGCCGTGAGGCTGCCATCGTGCCGCTCGCGATCGGTGCGATCCCCTTCTTCGCGCGCCTCGTCGAGACGGCGGTCCGCGAAGTGGACGGCGGGCTCGTCGAGGCCGTGCAGTCGATGGGCGGCAACACCTGGACCGTCGTCCGCAAGGTGCTCGTCCCCGAGTCGCTGCCGTCGCTGATCTCCAGCACCACCACGACGATCGTCGCGCTGATCGGCTACTCGGCGATGGCGGGCACGGTCGGCGCGGGCGGACTCGGCGACATCGCCATCCGCTACGGCTACCAGCGCTTCGAGACCGAACTGATGTGGATCACCGTCGGCATCCTCGCCGTGGTCATCTCCCTCATCCAGTTCGCCGGGGACTTCGCAGCCCGCGGGCTGCACCGCCGAGGTGGCCAGTCCGGCGCCGCTCCGAGGCTCAGGCTCCTGAAGGCCGCCACCGCGACCAGCAAGACCGTCTGACCCCTACGGCTCACGCCCTCACCTCCTCGCCCCCCCACCCCCTCGTCCTCACCCCCTTAGTTCTCCCCGCACACCCTCCGCGGGGCCGCTACACCCTCAGGAAAGGCACTTTTCGTGCGTAACACTGCCAAGTTCACCACCGCCGTCCTCGCCGCCGGAGCCCTCACCCTGGGTCTCACCGCCTGCGGTTCGGAGGAGGCCTCGGGCTCCGCCGACACGAGCGGCCCGCTGGTCGTCGCCGCGAGCCCCGTCCCGCACGCCGAGATCCTCACCTACGTGAAGGACAACCTGGCGAAGGACGCGGGCCTCGACCTCCAGGTCAAGGAGTTCACCGACTACGTCCTGCCGAACACGGCGACCCAGGACGGCTCCGTCGGCGCCAACTACTTCCAGAACCAGCCGTACCTCGACGACTTCAACAAGAAGAACGGCACCGACATCGTGCCCGTCGTCACGGTCCACCTGGAGCCGCTCGGCCTCTACTCCAGCAAGGTCAAGAAGGCCGACGAGCTGAAGAGCGGTGCGACGGTCGCCGTCCCGAACGACACGGTCAACGAGGCGCGGGCACTCAAGCTCCTCGACGCCAACGGGATCATCACGCTCAAGGACGGCGCGGGCAACGACGCGACCCCCAAGGACATCGCGAAGAACCCGAAGAACCTCAAGTTCAAGGAGCTGGAGGCGGCCCAGACCCCGCGCTCCCTGGACGACGTCGACGCCGCGGTGATCAACGGCAACTACGCCATCGAGTCCGACCTCAAGCCCTCCGAGGACGCCCTCGTCCTGGAGTCCGCCGAGAACAACCCGTACGGCAACTTCCTCGCCGTGAAGAAGGGCAACGAGGACGACCCGCGCGTCAAGAAGCTCGCCAAGCTCCTGACCTCCCCCGAGGTCAAGAAGTTCATCGAGGACAAGTACGCCGGCTCCGTCGTCGCGTCGTTCTGAGCCCGCTTCCAAGGATCGAGGACGACCACAGATGCGTAAGCCCGTATTTCCCGCCGCCGCGGCCGCACTTGCCCTGGGACTCGGGCTCACCGCCTGCGGTTCCGAGTCCGGCTCGGGCGACGGCGGTTCCGACGGACCCCTCGTCGTCGGCGCCACCGCGGTCCCGGCCGGCGAGGTCCTCTCGTACATCAAGAAGGACCTCGCCGCCAAGAACGGACTCGACCTGGAGATCAAGGAGTTCACGGACTACGTCCTGCCGAACACCGCGCTCCAGGAGGGCTCGCTCGACGCGAACCTGTACCAGAACGAGCCCTACCTGGACGACTTCAACAAGTCCAAGGGCACCGAGCTGGTCCCGGTCGTGAAGGCGTACCTGCCGCCCATGGGCGTGTACTCGAAGAAGGTCCAGGACGTCACGGAACTGGCCGACGGAGTCACCGTCGCGGTGCCGAACGACATCACCAACGAGGGCCGCGCCCTCAAGCTCCTGGCCTCCGAGGGCGTCATCACGCTCAAGGACGGCGTCGGCACGACCGCGTCCCCGGCGGACATCGTCAAGAACCCGAAGAACCTCAAGTTCAAGGAACTGGAACCGGCCCAGCTGCCGCGTTCCCTCGACGACGTGGCCGCCGCGGTCATCAACAACAACTACGCCCAGGACGCCGGCCTCAGCCCCGCCGAGGACGCCATCCTGCTGGAGTCCGCGAAGAACAACCCGTACGCGAACCTCCTCGCCGTGAAGAAGGGCAACGAGGACGACCCCCGGGTCGAGAAGCTCGCGAAACTCCTGACCTCTCCAGAGGTGACGAAGTTCATCAAGGACAAGTACCAGGGGTCGGTCCTGCCGGTCACCTCCGGCTGACGCCGTTTCGCTCGCACTCACGGGGTCGATTCGTCGACAACGACTCGGCCCCGTGGTGCAGTTCGGTGCTTTCATGCTGCATGCTGGGCAGTTCAGCAGGCCCGACGGTCCCTGATGGTTACGGAGCGGCGCATGACTAACACCTTCCCCGACATCTCCCTCAGCACGGAGCGGTTGGTGCTGCGCCCTCTCGAGGACGAGGACGCTCCGGCCCTCACGGAGATGATGAACGACGAGCAGGTCGTGGCCTGGACCTCCGTTCCGCACCCCTTCACCGAGGACGCCGCCCGCTCCTGGATCAACCGGTACGCGCCGGGCGAGCGCACCTCCGGCCGTGGGCTCGACCTCGCCGTCACCGAGTTCCTCACCCAACGCCTGGTCGGCATCGTCCAGTTGGGCAAAACGAATTGGCATGTCCGCTCCACGGAGCTGTCCTACATCGTCGCCCCCTGGGCGCGCGGCGAGGGATACGCGTCCGAGGCGGCCCTCGCCACCGCCCAATGGCTCTTCGGCGACCAGAAGTTCGAGCGCCTGGAGCTGCGCACCGCCGCGGACAACACCGCCTCGCAGCAGGTCGCGCAGAAGATCGGCTGCATCAGCGAGGGTGTCCTGCGCAACGCCTGTATAGCGCGCACCCGTACCGAGGACGGGAGCTGGGTCGCCCTGCGCACCGACTTCATCGTGTGGGGCTTGCTCCCCGAGGACATCGAGGGCATCGCCGAGCAGCTCGCCGACACCGGCGGCTTCACCTCGTACTCCGACTGGAACTGACGCCGCGGCCGGACCGCCATCGCGCGGAGGACGGCCGGACCCGCGCCCCCACTCCCGCAAGTCCCGAGGTACGCTCACGGGGCTCCGCATGCCTGCCTGGCGGCCGCATGCCCATCCGAGACCTGCGAAGACTCCAGGAGACTGACGACGATGGCCGACCGGGTCACGGTGATCGGCTGGGACGGCTCGCCGCTGACCGACGCGGCGCGCTCGGCTCTCGGTGCCGCCACGCTGGTGGCGGGCGCGGGCCATCACCTGGGCCTCCCCGAGATCCCCGCGGGCGCCGAGCGAATCCGGCTCGGCAGCGCCGCCCTCGCCGCCCGCCGCATCGCCGCCCACCGGGGCACGGCCGTCGTCCTCGCCGACGGCGACCCGGGCTTCTTCGGAGTCGTACGCACCCTGCGCGCCCCCGAGTTCGGCCTGGAGGTCGAGGTCGTCCCGGCGGTGTCGTCCGTCGCCGCAGCCTTCGCCCGCGCCGGTATGCCCTGGGACGACGCACAGGTGGTCGTCGCACACCGGCGCACCCTGCGACGCGCGGTGAATGTGTGCCGCGCCCACACCAAGGTCGCCGTCTTCACCTCGCCCGGAGCCGGCCCCGCCGAGCTGGGCCTGCTCCTCGACGGAGTCCACCGCACCTTCGTCATCTGCGAGGAACTGGGCACCGCGCGCGAACGCGTTACGATCCTGACCTCCGACAAGGTCGCCGACCACACCTGGCGCGACCCGAACATCGTCATCGTCATGGGCGGGCCCGTCGCCGCCTCCGAGGGCGGCAGCTGGATCGCCGGACGCGACCCGGGAACGGGACCGCGCGGCTGGGCCCTGCCCGACGAGGTGTACGGCGGCGATCTCGGCGAGGGCGAGACCGAGGTGCTGCGGGCGGCCCAACTCGCCCGCCTGGGACCGCGCGTCGGCGACCTCGTGTGGGACATCGGCTCCGGCAGCGGCGCCTTCGCCACGGAGGCCGCCCGCTGCGGCGCCGCCGTCATCGCCGTCGACCGCGACCCGAACGCCTGCGCCCGCACCATGGCCACCGCCCGCCGCTTCGGCGTCCAGCTCCAGATCACCCACGGCACCGCGCCCCACATCCTGGAGAACCTGCCCGAACCGGACGTCGTACGCGTCGGGGGCGGCGGCGCCGCCGTGGTCTCCGCCGTCGCCGACCGGCGCCCGCAACGGATCGTCACGCACGCCGCGACACGCGACGCCGCCGAACTCGTCGGCAGGGACCTGACGGAGCACGGCTACCAGGTCGAATGCGCCCTTCTGCAGTCCGTCGAGCTGGACACCCGGGCCTGGACGGAGAAGGAGCGGAGCGTCGCTTTCCTGCTCACCGGACTCCTGCCCGACCGCGCCCTGTGATCCGGTTGTCGTACCGCGCGCGGTAGGCTGGCCGATCGTTGCACTGCGCTCGGCTTGTCCGGTATTTCGCCGGTCAATGTCCGGAAAACGCACCTGTTTTGGGATGCGTGTGGTACGGCGGAAAACCGGAGGACGCGCAACGTGGCGCAGTCCACAGCGGGCCGTGGCGGATCACCCTGTCGCGGTGGCGGGCCGACCGCGACAATGCCTGTTAATGGTTTTGTCGACCGGTCGTTCGTGCCGCCCGGCACGCATGCTCGTTACTTCATTGCGGGCGGTCGGTGCGCCGCTCCGGACGAGCAGGTCGTTGGAGCACTAACCGATGGGCGAGGGGTTACGCATGACCGACACCGGCCAGGTCCCGGGCGAGGGGCTGCCGGAGAACCAAGGCATGGTGGAGCAGCCGGGCGTCCCCGCCCCCGGCGCGTACACCTACCTCTCCGACACCACCGCCGAAGACGAAGACCTGTTGCTGCTGCCGGGCGCCCAGGGCGCGTGGGGCAACGAAGTGGCCCCGCCGGCCCCGGCGCCGGTCGTCGAGACCGTCCACGAGCCGGGACCGCACGAGACGGCGGGCCGCGACAGCGGCTCGGTCGACCTCAGCGCCGTCCGGATGTCCTCGCCGGCTCCACAGCCGCCCGTCGCCCGTCGCCCGCTGCACCTCGGCCCGCCCACCCCGGACGGCGCCGGCAGCCCGGTCCGTTCCTTCGCCGACCGCGGCCCTGCGGGAGCACCGGTCCACGCCGTTCCCGTACGCCAGGCCGGTCCGCCGACGGTCGGTCCCGAGTACCTCGACGTGCCGCGGGACGAGATCGCGCTGCAGGGCGCGGCTCCCTGGGGAGCGCAGGCGCAAGTACAGGTCGCGCCGCCGGTGGCACAGGTCGGCGCCGAGGCCACGGGTGCAGAAACGGTCTTCCCCGAGGGTGGGGGAGCGCACGCCGGTGGCACGCCGGACGACGGGCCCGCGCCGGTCGCGGAGGCCGCGCACGTCCCCGACGCCGGGGGTGTCCCGCTCGCGGGCGGCGAAGGAGTCCCCGCCGCTCAGTCTCCCGCCGAAGCGCCCGCCCCCGAGCCGGCCCAGGCGGAGCAGGCACAGCAGGTGCATCCGGACCCGTCGGGCGCTGCCGAGGTCGCCGAGGCCGGGCCCGCTCCCGTCCAGGCCGCCGCCGACGCTCCGGAGGCGGAGCCGGCCCCTGAGGCCGTACCGGCTCCGGACCCCGCGTACGTTCCTCAGCAGCCGGAAGCCGGGCAGGCTCCCGAGGGCATGCAGGTTCCCGAAGCCGTGCAGGTTCCCGAAGTGGTCCAGGCACCGGAGGCCGTCGCCCAGGCTCCGGAAGCCGTCCAGGTCCAGGACTACGCGCAGGCCCCGCTGCTCGCGGACGGTTCGCTCTTCCCGCAGGCCCCGGAGACGCCCCAGACCCACGAGGTCGCCCAGACCGCCCCCGAGTTCGCGCCCGCTCCGGACCTCGCCCAGTTCCCGCAGCCCACGCCGTTCCCGGTCGCACCCGTCGCCGCGTACGCCTCGCAGCAGTCGGACGACACCGGCTCGCACACGCCCGAGGCGTACCAGCCTCCGCAGGCGCCCGACGAGGTGCAGCCCGCGCACGCGGAGCCGGACCCGCAGGCCGCTTACGCAGCGGAGCAGCAGTTCCTCCAGGACCCGGCGGCCGCGCAGTTCGCCGAAGCCGGTCCGCAGTCCGAGATCCCGCAGCAGCAACCGCAGTCGGCGGAACCCGCGCCCGTCGTGCACGAGGCCGCCCAGGCCCAGGAAGCCGTCCAGACCCCGCAGTTCGCGGAGTCCGCAGAAGCGCCCGTCGTGAGTGTCGCCGACGTCGACCACTCGCAGGCGGCCCCGGTCGACATGGCCGCACAGCCCGAGACACCGGAACCGGTGGCGGTACCCGACCAGGTCGCAGCACCGGAACCGGTCGTGGTCCACGGCGACCCGACCTACGGCGACCCGAGCCACAACGCCCCGCCCCAGGGCCACGAGCCCCACGGCCACGAGCCCCACGACGAAGCGGCCGTCCCCACGGCCGCCCCCGTGGAGGTGGCCCACGCGGAAGAGAGCGTCGGCCAGTTCGTGCAGGTCGAAGGCACCATCCCGACCACCCCGCACCTGGCTCCGACCCCGCCGCACGCCATGACCGTGCCGCCCTTCCCGGAGGAGCTCGCCGAGCAGCCCGCCGAGGAGACGGCGGCCCCGGTCGAGGCGACCGCCGAGCAGCCCGTGACCACTGAGCAACTCGTGGCCACGGAGCAAGCCACGCCCGTCGAGCAGCCCGCGCCCGCGCCCGAGTCCGTGCCCGAAGCCGCGCCCGCGGAGGAGCCGGCACTCGCCCTCCCCACTCCCAGGGAGCCGGAGCCGGCCCCCGAGGCCGAGGCAACTCCCGTACCGGAGGCTCCGGTCGAGGACCCGGACCAGGACGCGGAGCCCGTAGCCGCACAGCACGCGGAGGACCTGGACACCAGGGCCGCCGACCAGGAAGAGAGCACGGCCGCCGTGGCAGAGACGAGAGAGCCCGCCGGTCCGGCCGCGCCCGGCTACGACGACGCCGAGCGCGAGGCCGTCCTGCGCGTGATGCGCGAGCGCCGGGACATCCGTAACGGCTTCCGCAGCGACCCCATCCCGCACGACGTGCTGCTCCGAGTCCTGGAGGCGGCCCACACGGCACCGTCCGTCGGCCACTCCCAGCCGTGGGACTTCGTCGTCATCCGCTCGGCGGAGACCCGCCGCACGATGCACGAACTGGCCCAGCGCCAGCGCGAGGCGTACGCCAAGTCGCTCCCCAAGGGCCGCGCGAAGCAGTTCAAGGAACTGAAGATCGAGGCCATCCTCGACACCCCGGTGAACATCGTCGTCACCGCCGACTCGACCCGGGGCGGCCGGCACACACTCGGCCGTCACACCCAGCCGCAGATGGCCCCGTACTCCTCCGCGCTCGCGGTCGAGAACCTCTGGCTCGCCGCCAGGGCCGAGGGTCTGGGCGTGGGCTGGGTGAGCTTCTTCGACGAGCGGGAGATGGTCCGCGAACTGGGCCTGCCCGAGCACCTGGACGTCGTCGCCTACCTCTGTGTCGGATACGTCGACGAGTTCCCGGAGGAGCCCGAGCTGCTGCAGGCGGGCTGGTCCAAGCGCCGCCCGCTCTCCTGGGTCGTCCACGAGGAGACGTACGGCCGTCGGGCGCTGCCCGGTGAGGAGCCGCACGACCTGCTCGCCGAGACCGTCTCCAACATCCGCCCGCTGGACGCCAAGGCGCTCGGCGAGGCGTGGGAGCGCCAGAAGCGCATGACCAAGCCGGCCGGGGCCCTGGGCATGCTGGAGATCATCTCCGCCCAGCTCTCGGGCCTCTCCCGGATGTGCCCGCCGCCGATCCCGGAGCCCGCGGCCGTCGCGATCTTCGCGGGCGACCACGGTGTCCACGCCCAGGGCGTCACCCCGTGGCCGCAGGAGGTCACCGGCCAGATGGTGGCCAACATCCTCGGCGGCGGAGCGGTCTGCAACGCCTTCGCCAACCAGGTCGGCGCCGAGGTCTGCGTCGTGGACGTGGGCGTGGCATCCGACCTGCCCGCGACCCCGGGCCTCCTGCCGCGCAAGGTCCGCGCGGGCACGGCCGACATGACGACCGGCTCCGCGCTGACCCGCGAGGAGGTCAAGGCGGCCATCGAGGTGGGCATCGAGACGGCCCGCGACCTCGTGGCGGCCGGCAACAAGGCCCTGATCACGGGCGAGATGGGCATCGCCAACACCACCGCGTCCGCTGCCCTGATCTCCGTCTTCACGGACAGCGACCCGGCCGACGTCACCGGCCGCGGCACCGGCATCAACGACGAGACCCTGGCCCGCAAGACCGAGGTCGTACGCCGTGCCCTGGACCTCCACCAGCCGGACCCGGCGGACCCGATCGGCGTCCTCGCGGCCATCGGCGGCCTGGAGCACGCCGCGATGGTGGGCCTCCTCCTGGGCGGCGCCTCCCTCCGCACCCCGGTGATCCTGGACGGCGTCAGCGCCGGCGCCGCCGCCCTGGTGGCCCGGGCCATCGCCCCCGAGGTCCTCGCGGCCTGCATCGCCGGCCACCGCAGCGCCGAACCGGGCCACGTGGCCGCCCTCAACAAGCTCGGCCTCCGCCCCCTGGTCGACCTGGACCTCCGCCTCGGCGAGGGCACAGGCGCCCTCCTGGCCCTCCCGGTGGTCCAGAGCGCGGCACGAGCAATGCACGAGGTGGCGACATTCGACTCGGCGGGGGTAACCGAGAAGTAGACCCGAGTCGTCGGTCTGTGGGCAGGCGTTCCGCAGGGCGATGGGGGTCCCCCCGCTCGAGCGAAGCCGAGAGTGGGGGAGGGTGGGCACAGACCGACGACGGACCCGCACCTGCGGGGGTCCGGGGCGCGGCCCCAGTTTCGGGGTGGGTGGGGGT
>NZ_JAPWHT010000298.1:0-13029 GCF_027270795.1 Streptomyces sp. ActVer | reverse complement strand
GGCGGCGGCGACCGGCGCGGGGACGGCCGACGCCGCGGCGGCTGAGGGCTCGGTGTCCAAGGTGCCGGTCACCAAGGACGAAACGGACGGCGGCGGCGACGCCGACGGAGCGGGCTCGGGCGCGGGCGGTGACGGGCGATGAGAGACGGCGAACCCCTCATACGCTGGGACTGGATCGGCGATCACATCGGCGAGCTGGCCGACTACACCGGTGTCCATCTGCGGCTCGGACTCCTGCCGGTGCTGTTCGGACTGATCATCTCCGTGCCGCTCGGCATCCTCTGCCACCGCTGGCGGTGGATCTATCCGCCGACCCTGACCGCGGCCAACGTGCTGTACTCGATCCCGTCGCTGGCCCTGTTCATGATCTTCGTGCGCTACACGGGCCTGACCGAACGCACGGTCATGATCCCGCTGACGCTCTACACGCTGTCGGTGCTCATACCCAACGTCGTGGACGGACTGGCCTCGGTCCCCGAACCGGTACGGCAGGCGGCCACCGCCATGGGATTCAGCACGGTCCGTCGTGTCGTCCAGGTCGAGCTGCCGATCGCCGTGCCCGTAGTCGTGGCCGGCGTCCGGGTCGCCGCCGTCTCGTCCATCAGCCTCGTCGCCGTGGGGCAGCTGATCGGACAGGGTGGCCTCGGCTACTACATCACCCGCGGACTCCAGCTCGACTTCCCGACCCCGATCATCACCGCGACCGTACTGATCATGCTGCTGGCCCTCGTCACCGACGCGCTGCTCGTGCTGGCACAGCGGCTGCTCACACCATGGGCGCGCGGCAAGGGGGCGACGGCGTGAACGACTTCCTGAACCAGATCGAGCTCGTGGGCGACTGGCTGACGTCGTCCCAGCAGTGGAGCGGTGACGACGGCATCCCCCACCGGCTCGCGGAGCATCTGACCTACAGCGGCATATCGCTGGTGTTCGCCACCCTGATCGGGCTGACCTTCGGACTGCTGGTCGGGCACACGGGCCGGGGCGCGTTCGCCGTCGCCAGCGTGGCGAACCTCGCGCGGGCCATCCCCACCTTCGGCCTCGTCGTCCTCGTCGTCACGGTCGCCGGACTGAGCACCACGCCGGTGCTGGTCGCCCTGGTCGCGCTGGCGGTCCCGCCGATCCTCATCAACACCTTCGAGGGCGTACGAGGCGTAGATCCCGACACCAGAGACGCGGCGCGTGGGATGGGCATGACCGGCTGGGAGGTCCTGCTGAAGGTCGAGGTGCCGATGGCGCTGCCGCTGATCCTGCTAGGGCTGCGGGTCGCCGCGATCCAGGTCGTGGCCACGGCGACCGTCGCCGCGTACCCCGGTCTCGGCGGTCTTGGACGTTTCATCGTCGACGGACTCGCCCGCAACAACTACGAACTGGTCATCGGCGGCTCCGCCGTCGTCGTCATGCTGGCGCTCGTCGTCCAGGCCGTCTTCACCGCGCTGCGGCGCCTCGTCGTCTCGCCGGGGCTGCAGCCTTCGGCGACCAAGTCCTGATTTCCCGAGTTCCTGATTTCCCGAGCTCCCGCGCTCCTGAAGGCCCCGAGAGCTCCTGAGGGCTCCCAAGAAAGGAAACACCCATGAAAACCAAAGCCATCGTCCGCGCCACCGCGTTCGGCCTCGTCACCGCGTTCGCCCTGACCGCCTGCGGAGGAGGCGACGACAGCGACGACAACCCGCTGACGGGCAGCAGCGGGGACAGCGGAGGCGGCAAATCCATCGTCGTCGGCTCGGCCAACTTCCCCGAGAACCAGCTCCTCGCCGAGATCTACGCCCAGGCCCTGGAGGACAAGGGCCTGAAAGTGACCCGCAAGTTCGACATCGGTGCCCGCGAGGTGTACTACGACCAGGTGGTCAAGGGCGGCATCGGTGTCTTCCCCGAGTACAACGGCGCGCTGCTGTCCGTCGCGGTCGACAAGAAGAGCACCGCCACCAGCACGGAGGAGATCAACGCGGAGCTGAAGGTGAAGCTCCCGAAGTCCGTGGAGATACTCGACTCCGCCGCGGCCGAGGACAAGGACTCGGTCACGGTCACCTCCGAGACCGCCGCCAAGTACAAGCTCAAGACCCTCGCCGACCTGAAGCCGGTCGCGAAGGACATGACCATCGGCGCCGGCTCGGAGTTCAAGACCCGCACGCAGGGCGGTGTCGGTCTGAAGACGGTCTACGGCGTCGAGTTCGGGAAGTTCCAGCCGCTGGACGCGGGCGCCCAGAGCACCCTGCTGAAGCTGCTGAAGGACAACAAGGTGCAGGCCGCCAACCTGTACACGACCGACCCCGCCATCGTCGAGGACAAGCTGGTCGTCCTGGAGGACCCGAAGAACCTCTTCTCCTCGCAGAACGTCACACCCCTCGTCTACAAGTCGGCGGTCAACGACAAGGCCAAGGCGGCCCTCAACGCCCTCTCGGCCAAGCTCACCACCGAGGACCTGCTGGAGATGATGAAGAAGCTCGTCAACGACAAGGAGGACGCCTCCGACGTCGCCAAGGAGTGGCTGACCAACGCCGGTCTCGCCGGCTGACGCCGACGGTCGCCCGGACCGTCCGCAGTCCGTGTGGACGGTCCGGTTCGCCCGGCAGGGAGTCAGACAGGACCGGCAACGAGTCCGGTACGCGCGCGGCAGGGAGGCGGACCAGGGTGACCGACACGGAAGGGGCCGGCGTCGGTGTCGACGCACCCCAGGGGGCCGTCGAACCCGCACGGCTGCACCAGCTGTTCGAGGGGCGCCGGCTGACGCCCACGCAGCGCCGTATCGCCCACTGTCTGGTCCGGCAGACCGCGGCCGCACCCTTCCTGTCGAGCGTGGAGCTGGCCCAACTGGCCGGGGTGAGCCAGCCGTCGGTGACCCGCTTCGCCGTCGCTCTCGGCTTCGACGGATACCCGGCCCTGCGCAGACACCTGCGGGACGTGGCACCGGCCGGACCGTCTGTGGACGCGCGGCCGGCCAACCCGTACCAGCAGGCGGTACGGGCCGAGATCCACCACCTGCTCCAACTCGCCTCCCTGCTCGCCGATTCCGGGCCCGTGGAACGCGCGGGACGGCTGCTCGCCGCCTCGCGGCCCCTGCCGGTGCTCGGACTGCGCGCCTCCGCGGCTCAGGCCCGCGGCTTCGCCTACTTCGCGGCGAAGGTCCACCCGGACGTGCGTCTCCTCGACGAGGGAGGCTCACGGCTCGCCGACCGCATCGACATGGCCGAGAACGCCGGTGCGAGCGCCCTCATGTGCTTCGCCCTTCCGCGCCACCCGGCCGAACTCCTCGACGCACTCGACCACGCCCGCGCGACGGGACTGACCGTGGTGACGATCGCCGACGGCACCTTCGCCCCGGTCGCCGCCCACAGCGACCTGCTCCTGCCGGCCGCCGTCGGCACCGACCTGGTCTTCGACACGGTGAGCGCCCCCATGCTCCTCGGCCAGGTCCTCCTGGAGGCGATGTGCGACGCCCTTCCCGATGCCCAGGCGCGCCTGGAGGAGTTCGACGCACGGGCGGCCGCACGGGGCCTGTTCGTCGACTGACCGGCTCGGGCGCCGGACCGGCGTCGGTCACCAGGCGCGTACGGTAAGGTTCACCTGCGTGTTCACGCGGAACTCCGCGACGAAGCGCATCGGGACGTGGCGCAGCTTGGTAGCGCACTTGACTGGGGGTCAAGGGGTCGCAGGTTCAAATCCTGTCGTCCCGACTCGTACGAGTCGCTGGTGAGGGGCGGTTTCGGAGCAATCCGAAACCGCCCCTTGATCATTTCTGGGGACCAGTTGGGGACCAGTGTTCCTTGACCGGTGTCAGCGGGTGAGGACAGTCGTTGCGGGAAGGGATCGCGGGGCGCGCAGCACGCTGAGGTGCGTGGAGAGTGCCGCACCGGCGGCTGTGATCTTGTGGACGTCCGGGTGCAGGTAGCGCTGAGTGGTCGTCAGCGATCCGTGGCCGGCGATCCTGCGCAGCACGTGGATGGGGACTCCGGCGTCCGCTAGCCAGGTCAGTCCGGTGTGGCGGAGGTCGTGGCGGCGTAGGTGCTCGTAGCCGAGCCGGGTGACTACTTCGTCCCAGTGGGTTGCGTCGCGTAGGACCGCGGTGGAGATGCGTCCTCCGCGTGGGCCGGTGAACAGTCGCGCGTCAGGGTTGGGGCCGGCGGAGAGGATGCGCTGGGCCACGAGCGGTCGGATCTCCTCGATGATGGGAACCTTGCGGGCGCGCTTGCCCTTGGTGCCCTTGTCGGTCAGTCCGCCGGGCGCGGGCGTGGTCTGGCGCTGTACCGTCCAGATCCACAGGCTGGTGTCGATGTCTCCGATGCGGCACCCGGAGACTTCTCCGATCCGGGCGGCGGTGCTCGCGGCGAAGAGAACGACGTCGCCCCAGCCGCGGTACTGGTTGGAGGAGGCGGCCACGAGTGCCTCGGCCAGCTGGACGAGTGTGTCCCAGTCGGGCAGGGCGAGGGCCCGTGGGTCGCGGAGTTCGTCCTCGGCCTGCTTGTAGAGCTTCTGCCAGCCGCTGACCCGGGCTGGGTTGACTTTGATGATGCCGTCGCGGACCGCCTGTTCCATGACGCGAACGAGAACGGCGATGGTGTTCTTGACCGTTGAGCGGCTGTGTGCTCGTCGACGATCCAGTTCTGCACGGTTCGGTCGACGACGCCGTTGGTGATCATCCGTACGGCGAGGTGGCCCAGGGCGGGGGCCACGCGCATCCGCCATCCCGCGAGATATGGGTCGAGGGTCTTCAGCTCCAGCCCGCGCAGGGCGAGATACATGTTCGCGTCGCCGTATTCGGCGAGCTTCATGGTGGCGAGCGACGAGGAGAGCCCGGCCTGCGCGGCCTCGATGATGTCCTGGAGCCACTCCTGCGCCTCGTCCTCGTCCGCCTTTCCCTCCGACAGGGACAGGCGCCGCTTCGTAGCCCGATCGACCCAGCGGACACGCGCTCGATAGGGATTTGGGCGATCGGGCCGGTATTCGATGTCGGTGGAGAGCCGGACACCGACCGGAACAATGGCCTTCTCGGCCATCAGGCTTCCCTGCCCGGGACGGTCCGGCGGCTGCGCAGCCATTCCTCAACGTCGAGCGCGCTGTACATGACGACGCGTTCGGAAACGGAGACGAACGGTGGGCCCTGCGGTGGCCGAGCGGTGCGCCACCGACGCAGAGTCGAGGCGTCCACGTGCAGACAGGCGGCGAGGTCACTCGTCGAATACCAGGCGTTGGCCAGGAGGGACGAACGGCCGCGATTTTGTACGGAGACAGTCTGGCTGGCTACGGAGTGCGCCGCGCCCTCCTGTTGTTTGCGCGGCTGACGGTTTGTGGAATCTGTTATCGGTTCGGGGGGGCAAGTGCGGTGAATCTCCGGGGATATGGAGCACCAAACGGGTACTGGAGAAGAACCTCCGGCGACGGACGGCATGGCTCGCAAACGGAGACCAGCGGGGTTCCACCTCCGCAGCTGCGGTGAGTTCTCGCCGATGGATCGATCCGCCGTGGTGCTCGGGGCAAACGTTGGACAACAATCGTCTGCAGAAACGCCGGTTTGGCTAACCGGCGATGGGCGGCTATGTTCCCCTCGCTCACGACGAGACTGCCGGAACGCGACTCCCTCGAGGCGACGCGATTGATGGGATGCGTCGACGATCGCGTACATGCTGGCGCATCACATGCCGTGCCGATTCATGCCTTCCCGATGACGCACCATGTGGAGGTGGAGTGTGTCGCGATCCTTGGACCGATCGTCAAGGAGTCCTGACCTGCGGTTGTGTGTGTGCATTATATGCAGTGTGGGCGTTACGGGCGATATGTTGACGCTGAAATGACGCTCGTGACGCTGGTTCTGATGGGGTGCCAGGCGCCTCCCGCTGCGCCAGTTCTCGTGCGCGCTCCTCGACGGCCGCGTCCAGGATCAGGCGCAACCGGGCGGCGCCCGCCCGTTCTACGCGCACCAGCGCGTCGGCGAACCGCGCGTTGAACTCCGCTACCCGCAGCGGCTGCTCCTGGGTCGGCAACGTGCACGCCTGTGGCACCCATGACGTCACCACGGCACCCCTTCCGGTGCTCGCCGCCCCGTCCGATGAGGCGGCCACACTCCGACGGTAGACCTGTACCTGGGTACCGGACGCGGATCTTCCGCGACTGCGGGTCTTGAACGGCCGGCAGGCGGCCGGCTCAGAGCCGGAAGGAGCCGCCGTCGATGACGATGAGCAGGCCGATCGCCGTGCGGGCCGGCGCGAGCAGGACGTGGCGCCGCCGCCTGAGGGCCTCGGTGACGACCGGCGGGGTGGCGAAGAACCGGCGCGCCAGGTACCACGCGCCGACCGAGATGGGGAAGACGACGGCGTACACGCTCATGCCATCCAAGCCCGTAGTGGCAACACGGGGCGTAGACGCGTCAAGTAGGGGGCAGATGACGTTCTCGTTCCCGGTGTTGCCGACCCATGTTCATGCTGCGTTCAGTGCGTGCTTCGAGACTTGCCGATCAGCATGCTTACGGCATCGAACGAAGGGTTTTCGGTGAAGGACAAGAACGTCAACGGTCCCGCGCCTTCGGCAGTCTCCAGGCGTCAATTGGTCAAGTACGCTGGTGTTGGAGCGACTTTGGTCGCGGCGAGTCCGCTGGCGGGGGCCACTCCCGCCGCGGCGGACGCCGGTGACGACCTCAAGCAGGGCGGCGGCTCGCGCAGAAGAGTGTGGCGTGCCGGTGATCACCATGTGCACTCGGAGTACAGCGGTTCGTTCGACACGTCGACGAACCCGCCCAAGTTCCAGAAGGGTGGCGACGCCGTCTACCCGATCGTCACCAATGCGATCATGGCGAAGCACTTCGGCCTCACCTGGGCCATGTGCACCGACCACGGCGGCCCGACCCACTCGAAGGTGAACCTCGAGCAGGCATATCCGGACCTGCTGCGCTCACGCGTGCTCGTACCCGAGGTCCTCCAGTTCTGGGGAATGGAGTTCGACGCCCCGGCCCTGGACCATCACACACTGATGATCCCTCACCACGCGGATGAGGCACAGCAGTTGTTCGAGCTGGAGAGCCGCTTCGCCGCACGCGATGCCTTCCCCTCCGATCCCGGCCGGAACACCGAGGCCAAGATGATCGAGTTCTTGAAAGCGGCGAAGGACATGCGGCAGAAGCCGCTGGTGATCGCCCATCACGCGGGACGGTCGGCCACTGGCCTCGGCGTCTATGGGCAGGACACCCCGCGCGAGTTCCGCAACGGCAACAACGCCGCACCGGAGATCTACGTCGGCTTTGAAGGGGCTCCAGGCCACCAGGCCGGCCCGCTCAACGGCGGCGCGCGCGGTGGCTACGGCAGTCACCCGACCTATGGTGGCTTCGATCAGATGACGGCCCGGGTTGGCGGGTTGTGGGATTCGCTGCTGGGTGAGGGCCGGCGTTGGTGGATCACTGCGACCTCGGACTCGCACGTCCACTGGACGCGCGGCGGCTCCGACTTCTGGCCCGGCGAGTACAGCAAGACCTACGTGCATGCCAGGCAGGACTACGCCGACATCATGGACGGGCTCCGCAACGGCCGGATCTGGGTCGGGACCGGCGACCTGATCACCAGCCTCGACGTCACGGCTGAGGGCCAGGGCCGCAGCGCAGCTGTCGGTGAGACCCTCACAGTGAGCCACCGCAAGCGCACCGACGCCGAGATCGAGATCCGGTTCCGGCCGCTGGAGCGCAAGAACGCGAACGGTGACCGCCCGGAGGTCCAGCGCGTGGACTTGATCGTCGGGCAGGTCACGGGCCCGAGCTCCAACCTCGACTCGGACACCAATCCCACCACGAAGGTCGTGGCGCGGTTCGGCCCTCGAGACTGGCGGAAACAGGGGCGCGAGTACGTCATCAAGCACACCCTGCGCAATGTCGAGACCGACCTCTACGCGCGCGTGCGTGGCACGAGCACCGATGAGGCCGAGCCGCTCGCCGACGGGCTGGAGAGTCCCTGGGACGACCTGTGGTTCTACTCGAATCCGGTGTTCATCCAGGTCCGCTAGCCCGCTGTCCCGCAAGGTGAACTCACCGTCAGTGAGCACGTGGACGGGGGAGATCAGTGAATGCTGAGAGGGCTGCTCGATAGGCAACCGGAATCTTGCATCGAGTCCGCGGTCCCGCTGCGGTTCCTCCCGCAGTGAGCCACCTCCCGCTGGCAGGCGGCGGGCGCGGTGACAACGACGCCCGCCGGGGCGGATGTTGCCCGCTGATCAGCCGCTCCCTCCGCGATGGCAACCCGCCGGACGCTGCCCGGGCAACGTCCGGCGGGTGGTCTGCGTCCTACAGAAGTAGGCGTGGAGAGGAAGATGACGATGGACTCGGTCGCCGTGAACGGGGTGCGGCTCGCGTACGAGAGAGTCGGCACCGGACGGCCCGTGGTCCTGGTGGGCGGGACCGGAATGCCACCCGTCGCCTGGGAGTTCAGCGGCCTGCGCGACGCGCTGGTGGAAGCCGGGCACGAGGTGGTCACCTATGCGGCACGCGGCGTGACCCCGTCCGACGCGCCCCCCGCGCCTTACACGATGGCCCAACTGGCAGCGGAACTCGAAGGATTCCTGACTGCCCTGGCCATCGATGAAGCCGCGGTCGTCGGCTACTCCCTGGGCAGCTTCACCGCCGAGCTACTCGCCCGCTCACGCCCCGACCTGGTGAGCTCGCTCGTGCTCATGGCCGGCGCCGGGCCGCTCACCGCCGTACTGGACGCGGTCCTACGGGCCGAAGCCGAGCTCATCGACGCCACCGGGGCGCTGCCGCCCGCCTTCGTTCGGCTCCAGACGCTGCTCTCCACGCTGCCGCCGTCGGTGTTGTGCGAGGACGAGGAGCAGGTACGCGGCTGGCTGGATCTGCTGACCGTGCAGGAGCAGGTATGGACATCAGCCGAGGGCGAGCGGGGCCAGTCGGCGGCGGCTGCCGACTGGGCGCGTGACGGGACGCGCATGGACAGGCTCCGTGCCATCACGGCACCAACCCTCGTCGTGTCCTTCGAGCACGACACGTACTTCGCGCCGCGCGGCGGCCATGTTGCCGCGGAGTTGCTTCCGAACGCCCGGTTCGCACGCGTCCGCGGTGCAGCCCATGGCGGGCTGCTGACCCATCCGCAGCCCGTGATCGAGGCGGTGCGGGAGTTCCTCAAGGAGCGGTGAACGACGGCGGTGGCCCCATAGTTTGAAGCGGGGCCACTGCCAGTGCGTGCCGTGCGTGTGTGGAAGCCTGCGGCACTCGTCCCCCGCGCATCCGACGGCGTCGCTTCCGTGGACGACTCTGTGCAGTCGCCTGGGCTGTCAGGTCAGTAGCAGCTCTTGTTCTTCGGCATCAAGACATGCGGTCTCGGCGAGCACCGTGCTGAGCGGATCGCTCAGCATGTGGGCGAGTCCCGGATGGCCGAGCAGTACCGCGCACCGCGGCCCTCCGGGGCGGCGACGATGAGGCGGCCGTCGCACAGGCAGGCGAGGCGGTTGTAGAGCCGGGTGCGGCTGATGCCCAGCTGGAACGCCAAGAGCGCTTCGGCCGGGGTGGCGGCTACGAGCGCTTTTTGATGGTGCAGCGTGGGATGAATTCACCGACAGGTGCCTATGGCGGTCCACGGCCCTGGGGCGCCGCAGACCGCCATAGGCCACCCCGCTACCGCGGCGCGGAGCCACGCTCCCTGAGCATGTCGGTCATCAGCTTCATCTCCGACTGCTGGGCTTCGACCATGCCCTGGGCGAGCCTCTTCTCGGCCTTGACCTCGCACTGCTGGGTGCACGCGCGGGCCATGGTCACGCCGCCCATGTGGTGGTCGATCATCAGCTGCAGGTAGAGGACCTCGGCCTGCTGCCCCTTGAGCTTGCCCAGCTGCTCCAGCTCGTCGGCGGTCGCCATCCCGGGCATCAGGGACCCGCCCTTGGCCTGGTGCTCGCCATGCCCCTGGTCTTTCATCCAGGCCATGTAGCCGTCGGCGGAGATTTTCGGCAGCTCCCACAGGTCAAGCCAACCGAACAGCATGCCGCGCTGGTTGGCCTGGGTCTGGGCGATGTCGTACGCCAGGCGCCGGACGTCCTCGTCGTCTGTCTGGTCGCGGACGATGTAGGACATCTCCACGGCCTGCTGGTGGTGGACGGCCATGTCACGGGCGAAGCCCGCATCGGCGGAGTCGGCGGCCGGTACCTGGCTGGCGGGAGTGTCGTCGGACAGGGATGTGGCCAGCGCCCAGGCGGCCAGCGCCAGCACCACGACGACCGCCGCGGTGAGGACGAACGGCCGCGATTTGGGCCGTGCCGGCATGGCGCCCGCGTCCGCCGTGTCCGTGTCTGTCTCGTCGGTAAGTGTTTCGGTGTCGCTCATGCCGCACTCAGTCCGTTCGTGCAGGCGGCGCCCGGCTCGGGGGTCTGCGAGCCCTGGACGTACTTGGTGAGGAACTTCTCGACCCGGGGATCTGAAGCCTTGTCGACGCTGAGCTGTGTCCCCCATGCGGAGAGCATGATGGCGCCGGTCTGTTCCTTGACCGGGCTCATCAGGGTGTACGGGGTCTTGGCGACCTTCTTGCCCAGTCCCTCCGTGTCGGAGCTGGACGCCTTGTCGTTGTACGTGATCCAGACCGCTCCGTGCTCCAGGGAGTGGACCGCGTTTCCGGCGGCGACGGGCTTCTCGTAGACGTCGCCCTGGCAGTTCATCCAGGCGTTCTTGTGGTCACCGCCGACCGCGGGGGTCATCGGGTAGTCGACGTCCTGCTCGACGTGGTTGCGGCCGAGCTTCTTCGCGTCCCATGTCTTCGCGCCCTTGACGGGCTTCTTGGCTTCGGCGGTTGTCTGCTCCTCCTTTTCGTTGGCGCTGTTGAGGGCGTACGCGCCCCAGCCAACCAGCGCCACGACGACGAGCGTGCTGGTCGTGACGGTGAGGATGCGATTGCGGCGCTCGCGGGCCTTCTCGGCGCGGCGCATTTCCTGCACGTGGGCCTTGCGTTCAGCAGAACTACGGGCGGTCTTGCCTGTCTTGGGGGCACCCATGGGTGTTCCTTGTCCCCGCCGCGCGAAGGCACGGCGGCACTACGAAGGTGGATGTCGGCGTCGGGGAGGGCGGCACGAAGCGCCGCCTGGACATCCCGCTACGTCCGCGACACCTGCAGGACATGCAGGCTCGGAGCTGCGTGGCTCGTGTGCGGCGTCGCCGCGACGAGGGGGCCGGTCGGCCTCGGAGTGCGGGGCAACTCTGGAAGGACCACCGGGTCGGGCTGGGGCGGTGTGGATACGACAGCCGCGACATGGTGTGTCGCCGAGGCACAGCAGGTCTCGCCCGCCGGACAGTCGTCCGGCAACGCGGCCACATAACCGTGCGACGATGCGCTCGCCTCGGTCGGGGCAACAGCGGCGACCTGCGTCATGGGCCCCTGCGTTGTGTCGTGGTGCTCAATCGAACTCATGCACACGAACAGAGCGGTCAGTGCCGCGGCCAGCCAGCATGCGAGGGCGGCCGGTCCCATGGACCTTCGCCCCCTGTTTCCGCTGCGTCCCACTCGCTTCATCGCCGCTGATAGTAACGGCTGCGTGGCCACCGGGGATGCGGGTTCGGTCCGGGAGCTCGACCCGGCCGCCCAGCCGCGAAACGGCCATGCAAGGCTGTCAGGCAGACACATCGCGCCGCGCCGGGAGGACGGCATGCTGACGGTGCACGCCTGGTTCGACGAGGTGAACGACGGCTCGGTGACGGCCTTCCAGCCGGACCCGGGCGTGTTCCTGCCTCGGTGACTGCCCTGCCAACCTACGCGGACGCAAGGAGACTGAGTGATGCTTCTGGCCGCCGGACTCGACGCCACCGTCGTGAGCGGCTCCCTGCTGCTGGCGCTGCCGATCGCTGCGCTCGCCGGCGCTGTCTCCTTCTTCTCCCCGTGCGTACTGCCCCTCGTGCCCGGTTACCTGTCGTACGTCACGGGGGTCAGCGGCGCGGATCTGGCCGAGGCCCGGCGCGGGCGCATTCTGGCGGGCACGCTGCTGTTCCTGGCGGGGTTCACGGCGGTGTTCGTGTCCTTCGGCGCCGCGTTCGGCTACGCCGGCAACACGCTGCTGGAGTACCAGGAACCACTCATCCGGATCCTCGGCGTGCTGACCATCGTGATGGGCTTGTCGTTCATGGGCGTACTGCCGGGCATCCGTCGAGAGTGGCGACTGCACCGGCGCCCGGCGGTCGGCCTGGCCGGTGCCCCGATGCTGGGGGTGTTGTTCGGCCTGGGCTGGACCCCGTGCATAGGCCCCACCCTTGCCGCCGTGCAGGCGCTGGCGTTCAGCGAGGCGAGTGCCGGCCGCGGGGCCGTGCTGACTGTCGCCTATTGCGCCGGGCTGGGACTGCCGTTCCTAGCTGCCGGGTTGGCCTTTCGTAAGACGCTCGGGGTGTTCTCCTGGGTCAAGGCTCACTACCAGTGGGTGATGCGTATCGGCGGCGGCATGATGATCGCGATGGGGCTGCTGATGGTGACCGGCGTGTGGAGCTATCTCATCAGTCAGATGCAGTCCTGGTCGGCCGGGTTCACGGTGGGCATCTGAGGCGGGGGCTAGCGAGCGTCCTCGGCCGCTGGCTGTTGACGGGGTTGGGCGGGAAGCCGTAGGGCGATGAGGGTCGCGACGGCGAGGCAGACCGCCGCGCTGGTGAGGAAGACGTGGGACAGGGCGTCGGTGAAGGCCCCGGCGGCGTGGTTGGCCAGGTCCGTGCCGAGCGAAGGGTCGAGGCGTTGGGCGGCGGCGTGGGCACCGGCGACGCTGTCGCGGGCAGTGTCGGCCACCGGCTCGGGAAGAGCGCGCCACGGGCTCGACGTGCGCGGGGCGTTCACGCGCGCCCTGAGCATGTCGGCCATGAGCTTCATCTTCGACTCTTGAGCTTCGGCCATACCTCCGTGGCAGCGGTGGTGCCGAGCCAGAACATCTCCGGGGCCCGGGTGAGGGCGAACAGGCAGCGTGACAGGCCAACCGCACCGCCGCGGTACACCGAGCAGTTGAGTATCCGTCAACCGGCGGCGCGTCAGCGCGCCCCCGGCCCGGCCATTGCGGCCGTCACCGCACCGCGAGCCGGCGCGCCCGCAGCCC
>NZ_JAPWHT010000297.1:0-13062 GCF_027270795.1 Streptomyces sp. ActVer | reverse complement strand
GGTCCTTCGGCCGCCCGCCGGCGGGCGCCGTGGACGGCGTGACGGACAGCACCGCGGTGTCCTGCGCCTTGTTGAAGCGGGCGGGAGAGACGGAGACGACTCCCTTCGTGCCTGCGAGCCTCCCGGAGATCTCCGACACCGCGGCCTCGGGGTCGTCGGCTCCCTCGGCGTCCACGACGACGGTCAGGGGACCGTTGAACCCGGGGCCGAAACCGTCGGCGAGGGCGTCATAAGCCCGGCGTTCCGTCGTGGCGGTCGACTTGGCCTCGTCCCCGGGCATGCCCATCCGCAGATCCATCGCCGGTACGGCGAGTGCGCCCAGGCCGACGACCGAGGCGATCAGCACCGGCACGGGGCGGCGGACGACGAACCGGGCCCAGCGGGTTCCCAGGCTCTCCGTCCCGTCGACCGAGCCGCCTGTCCTGCCCGCGCGGATACGGCCACGACCCACGCGGACACGTCCACTGCCCACGCGGACACGTCCACCGGCCTTGCCGACACGGCCGTCGCCCTTCCGGATTTGGCGTGCGAGGACGGCGTTCGGCCAGCAGCCGAGCAGCGCCGGCACCACGGTCAGCGCGATCAGCACGCCGGTCAGGACCGCGCCCGCGGCGCCCAGGCCCATCTGCGTCAGCATCGGGACGCCGATCACCGAGAGTCCGGCCAGCGCGATGACGACGGTGAGTCCGGCGAACACCACCGCGGAACCGGCCGTGCCCACGGCCAGTCCGGTCGCCTCCTGGGGACCGTGCCCCTTGGCCCGTTCCTCGCGATAGCGGGAGACCACGAACAAGGAGTAGTCGATGCCGACCGCGAGCCCGAGCATCATGGCCAGCTCGCCGGTCGTCGAGGACAGCCCGAGGACACTGCCGAGGGCGATGATCGAGGCCATGCTGACGCCGACGCCGAGCAGGGCGGTGAGCAGCGGAAGCCCGGCGGCGGCCAGCGACCCGAAGGTGATCACCAGCACCACGGCGGCGAGGGCGACGCCGATCACCTCGCCCGTCCCGGACGCGGCCTCGGTCTCCAGGGCGCTCCCGCCCGCCTCGACGGTCAGGCCCGAATCCCGGGCCTCCTCGATCGCGCTTTCGAGCTTCTGCTTGCTCGCGTCGGTGAGGTCGTCGGCCTTCACGTCGTAGGTGACGGTGGCGTACGCCGTGGTCGCGTCCTTGCTGACCCCGCGCCCGTCGAAGGGGCTCACCACGTCCGCGACCTGCGGTCCGTCGGCCGTCCCGGCCACCAGCGCGTCGATGGCCGAGCGGTTCGCCGCCGAGGTGATCTTCTGCCCGTCCGGGGCGACGAAGACGATCCGGGCGTCCGCCCCGTCCGCCTCGGTGCCGGGGAACCGCTCGTTGATGAGGTCGAACGCCTTCTGGGCCTCGATCCCCGGCATCGAGGACGAGTCGTCGGGAGGGTCGGAGGCGTTGAGGGCTCCGAAGGCGACGACGCCCAGGACCGCCACCCACAGCAGCCCGACGTAACGGCGCCGCCGGAAGGCCCAACGGCCCAGTCGATAAAGGAAGGTCGCCATGGAAGAGGACTCCGTATCTGCTCTCGGGAACCTCTCCAGCCTTTCCGGGCGGGCCCTGTCCCGTCGTCGTCCGCGTCAACCCTCCCGGCTACTCACTATCGAGTACTCCACGGCATGGAATGTCATCGTTTCGTCTCAGCCCGGCCGCCCCCACAACCCATGCCGCCCCGCGTGGGTCTAGCTGGCAGGGATTGACCGGAACGAACGAGAAAGGCCTGATCATGGGGGACACACGCAGACGGGCAGCCGTCGTACTGGGGGTCACCGGACTGATGGCGCCGCTGGCCGTCGCGCTGGGCGCGGGCCCGGCCCAGGCGGCGAGCTGCACCACGCAGACCGGCCCGTACCAGAAGAAGGTCGAGAAGTTCCTCGGCCGGCCGGTGGACGGCAGGCAGTCGGCCGCCGACTGCAAGGCGATCAAGGCCTTCCAGACCAAGCACGGCATCACTCCGAACATCGGCTACGCCGGGTCCGTCACCTGGGGCGTGATGGACTTGATGAACAAGCAGAAGGCCGCCGGGAAGAACCCCAACAAGGACGGCAAATGCCCGGTCAACAAGGGCCGTATCGCCTGTGTGAACCTCACGCTCCAGCTCAGCTGGATCCAGGACGGCAATACCCTTGTGTACGGTCCGGTGCCGGTCCGCACGGGCCGCAACGGGTACGAGACGCGCACCGGTCTGAAGAAGATCTACTGGCGGAACATCGACCACGTCTCGACGATCTACGACGTGCCCATGCCCTACAGCCAGTTCTTCGACGGCGGCCAGGCCTTCCACTCGGTCGGCGTGAGCATGTGGAACCCGCCCGGCTCGCACGGCTGCGTCAACATGACGAAGACGGACGCCAAGAAGTACTGGTCGCTCCTGAAGAAGAACGACGACGTCTACGTGTACGGCCGCAAGCCGGGCACCTGACAGGGCCGGCAGGTCCGGCCGCTCCTGAGAACGACCGGACCGCGCAGAAACGTCACGCCTCCGGCGCGTCCCCGAAGTCCGGGATCTCCAGCCTGGCCCCATCCTGCCGTGCCGAGTCGTGCGCGACGATGCCCGGCAGGGTGTAGCGGGCGGCCACCCATGCGTTCACCGACGGCAGTGTGCGCGTGTTCACCGCGGTGACGAAGTCGTCCACCAGGAAGTGGTGGCTCCCCTCGTGCCCGTTGTGCAGGTTGTCGAACTCCCGGGGCAGCCGCGCCCGGTCGTGCACCGGCGCCGAGCCGGAGGTGAAGGCGGCCCGCAGATCCGGTGCGATGTGCTGGAGGGACGGGTCGTCCGGAGACATGGTGGGCTTGGGCTCAAGGAGTTCACTGATGTCCTTGACCCCCTTCTTGTCCTGCCAGAAGGCCACCGTCGCAAGCTGCTCCATGCTGGCGTCCGTCCCGAAGAACCGGAAACGCGACTCCCGGATGTGGGAGGGATAGCCCACCCGCCGGAACTCGTTCGTACGGAACGAGCCGCCGCCCGCGACCTCGAACAGCGCGGTCGCGTTCGAGAAGTCGTTGCCGAACTGGCTGACGTCCTCGTCGAAGACCCCGTCGCCGCGGTCGTCCTTGACCCCGATCGCGGACACACTCACCGCGTGCGTCTGCCAGGCGCCGAGGACCCCGCCCACCGAGTGCGTGGGGTAGAGCAGCGGGGGATAGCTGGCGGTCTCCTTCCAGTTCTCGCCGCCGCTGTACTGGTAGGCCTCGTAGAACCCGAGGTCCATGTCGTGCACGTAGTCGCCCTCGGCGTAGAAGAGCCGGCCGAAAGCCCCGTCGGCGATCTGGTTGCGGGCGTGCACGGTCGCCGGGTTGTACTGGCTGGTCTCACCCATCATGTACGTCAGTCCGGTGGCCCGTACCGCGTCGATGATCGCCGCGATCTCCTCGCGGGTGATCGCCATGGGCACCGCCGAGTAGACGTGCTTGCCCGCGTTGAGCCCCTGGAGCACCAGCGGGCCGTGGGTCCAGCGCTGGGTGAAGATCGCGACGGCGTCGATCGCGTCCGACTCCAGCATCGCCTCGTACGAGGGGAAGGTTCCCGTCAGGCCTTCGGCGGCGGCCAGTTGCTCCGCTCGCTCGGGCAGGAGATCCGTGACGTGGACCTCGCCGACGCCCGGGTGGGCAAGAAACAGCTTCGCGAACTGGCCGGAGAACTGGCCGGCGCCGACGATGCCGAGAGAGAACGTCATGGAGTGTGTGCCTTTCGCTGTCCGAGTCACTGTCCGAGGTTTCACTGTCCGAGGATGAAGTTGATCTGGTCGTTGGTCTTGGTGAGGCCGCTCACCGGGGCGTTGTTGGCGAAGACGTCCTGCATCGCGGGGCGCATCAGGGAGTACACGTCAGCCGCGTAGTCCGTGATCGGGAAGGAGAAGGTCCTGGAGTCCTTCTTGTCGGTGACCGGTTCGGTGAAGGCGGACACGTCGATGCCCTTCTTCTTGTACGCGGCCACTGCGGCCTGAGTCCCTTCCGGGGTCGCGGGGAAGACGATGCCGTAGCCGCCGACGGTCTTCTGGCACTCGTTGGACGCCAGGTACTGCACCCACTTCTTCGCGCCCGCCTTGTTGTGGGCGTTCTTGGTGATGGAGTCGGCGAGGCCGTTCATCATGGTGGCCCGCTTGCCGCTCGGGCCGGTCGGCGTGGGGGCGGTGCCGACGTCGAGCCCCTTGGTGTCGTAGTAGGTGGAGATCATCCAGGCGCCGTCGAAGGAGGTGGCCGCGTTGCCGGCGGCGACCTGGGCGTTGGCCGGGTTGGCGCCGTCGGTGTAGTTGGTGAAGGGCGCGAGGTAGCCCTTCTTCGCGAGGCCGAAGTACCAGTCGACCACCGACTGGAAGGTCTTGTTGTTGTACTGGTACTCGTTGCCCCAGCGCGCCTTGTTCGTGTAGTCCCAGCCTGCCGAGCCGGTGAACGGGCTCCAGGTGGTCTGCCCGTCGCTGTCGCCCGCGCCGCCGGTGGCGAGCCCGTAGACCTTGACGTTGTTCTTGTCGAAGCCCTCTTCGTCGCCGCGCTTGCCCTTCTTGTCGATGGTCAGGTGCGCGATGGTCTTCTCGAAGGTGCCGCCGTCCTTCGTGTTCCACGAGAGGCCGTTGAGCTCCTCCGCGGAGAGCCCGGCCTCCTTGACCATCTTCTTGTTGTACATGAGGGCGACGGTGTCCCAGTCCTTCGGGGCGCCGTAGCGGTGGCCGTCCTGGCCGGTCCAGTTGGCGGCAAGTCCTGGCTGGTAGGCGGAGTTGTCGATACCCAGGTCGTCCAGTGGTTCGAGCACGTTCAGGTCGGCGAACTGGCCGAACTTCTGGATGTGGTCGGTGAACACGTCAGGCTCGGTGCCCGCGATGAAGCTCGCGGTGAGCTTGGTCCAGTAGTCGGCCCAGCCCATCTGGGTGATCTTCACCTTCAGGCCCGGGTTCTGCTTCTCGAAGCCCTTGGCGCACGCCTGGTAGGCGGGCATCTGGTTGGCGTCCCACAGCCAGTACGTCACCGTGTTCGAGCCCGCTCCGGCAGCTCCGCCCTTCGCGCAGCCCGTCGCCAGGGACAGCGCGAGCACCCCGGTCAGTGCCACGACCGTACGTGTACGAATTCGCATGTCCGTCCCCTTACTTGATGCCGGTGAAGCTGATGCTGCTGACGATGCGGCGCGCGAAGAAGCCGAAGAGCACGAGCATCGGGAGCGCGGCGATGAGCGTGGCCGCCATCAGGCCGGACCAGTCGTAGCCGGTCTGCGGGGTCTGCGCCCGGAAGATGGCCAGTGCCACGGTGAGCACACGTGAGCTGTCGCTGTAGGAGACCATCAGCGGCCAGAAGTAGTCGTTCCAGGAGGTGATGTACGTCAGCACGCCCAGCGTGAGGATGGGGGTGGACGCCATCGGCAGCATGACGCGGTAAAAGATCCGGATCTTCCCGGCCCCGTCGAGCAGGGCCGCCTCCTCGACCTCCCGGGGCACGTTCATGAAGAACTGCCGCATGAAGAACACCGCGAACGGGGTCATGAACATCGTCGGCAGGGAGATGCCCAACAGGGAGTCGACCAGGCCGAGTTGCTTGATGAGCACGAAGTTCGGCAGCAGCGTGAAGATCGTGGGCACCATCAGTCCGGCCAGGAACAGTCCGAACACCGTGTCCCGGCCGCGCCACCGCAGCCGTGCGAAGGCGTACGCGGCCATGGCGGAGAAGAGGATCTGGAAGACGGTGATCAGGGTGGACACGACCGTCGAATTGATCAGGTAGCGCCAGAACTTGAGCCCGCCGCCCGAGCCGCCCTGAGCGATCGCCTCCTCGGTGGACTGCAGGCCAAGGGCCCGTTCGAAACCACCGGTCGTGAGGTCCACGGGCAGAGGATCGCCGGGGTGGGCCGCGAGCGCGGTGTTCGAGGAGAGCGCGGTGCGCAGGATCCAGTAGAACGGAAGCAGGGTGATGAGGACCATCGCGGCCATCACCGTCCAGGCCACGACCTTCCCGGGGGTGATCCTCGGGCGCTGTGTGCGCCGTACCTTCGTCGTCGTTGCCGTCACGGCAGTCATGTCGGTCGCTCCCTTCTTCAGCCGAGGTCGGTCTGGCCGGCCCGGGTGAGCCGGTACTGGACAAAGGTGATCGCGCTCAGCACGACGAGCAGGGCCACGGACATCGCCGACGCGTAGCCGAACTGGAAGCGACCGAAGGCGGCCCCGTAGATGTAGTACTGCAGGACGTTGGTCGCGTTCGCCGGACCGCCCGCGGTGGTCACCGCGACCGTGTCGAACACCTGGAACGAACCGATCACCGTCATGATCAGGACCACCGCGAGGACGGGTCGCAACAGCGGCATGGTGATCCGCCAGAACATCCGCCACTCGCTGGCGCCGTCCACCTTGGCCGCCTCGTACATGTCGCCGGGGATGGCCTGGAGCCCGGCGAAGAGCAGCAGGGCGGTGTAGCCGACATGCCGCCAGACGTTGATCAGGGCGATCGTGGGTATCGCCCAGGTCTCGTCCGCGAGGAACGGGATGCGGTCGAAGCCGAGCCCGGCGATGATCTCGTTGCCGATGCCGAGCTGGGTGTCGAGCATCCAGAGCCAGACGATGCCGGCGACGACGTTCGACATCAGATACGGCGTGAGGACGATCCCGCGGAGTATCGCCGACTGGGTCAGCCGCTGGAGCAGCACGGCGACGGCGAGCGCCGAGACCGTCTGGATGCCGATGTTGATGAAGACGTACTCGACGGTGACCGTCAACGAGTCCCAGAAGATGGGGTCCTTGACCATGCGGACGTAGTTGTCGAGGCCCACCCACTCCGCCGGGGTCAGCAGATTGAAGCGGGTGAAGCTCAGATAGATGCCCCGCAGCGTCGGCCACAGCAGGAAGACCAGGAAGCCCAGCATGGCCGGAGCGATGAAGAGGGCCGCGAGGGCGCCGTCACCACGTCCGCCACCGTCACGGTCTCGTTTCTCGCGGGTTCTCGGCTTCGGCTGTGTCCCCTCGATGTCGCGCACTGGCAGACGCGACGGAGGGCTGGAGGCGACGGTCATTGGGAGACTCCCTCGTCTGCGGCTCGTCCTCGGGCCCCACTTACTTTTGGGCCGAAAGAATCCAGCCGTCAAGAGGTGTGCGCACATCTTTTCCTGAGGAGGTTCGACGACATAGGGTGGTGTCATTACTTCTGCGCCGAAAGAAACAATGTGGGGGTTCGTTCATGACCGCACGTGCCGCCAGCTGGCTGCCGCTCAGTCCCGGTGAGCGTGCCGTCGCCATCGAGGTGCTCACTCACGGTCCCCTGTCGCGCAGCGACATCGCCCGCCGGCTGGACCTCTCCGCGGGCAGCCTCACCCGGCTGACGAAGCCGCTCATCGAGTCGGGCCTGCTGATCGAGGTCCCTGAGGGCGCCGCGCTGCCCGAGGTGCGCCAGGGCCGCCCGTCCCAGCCCCTCGACATCGTCGCCGAGTCCCGCACCTTCGCCGGATTCAAGATCACCCAGGACATGGTGTACGGCGTCGTCACCACCCTGAAGAGCGACATAGTCGCCCGCCGTGACCTGCCCCTCACCAGCCATGACCCGGCCCATGTGGTGGACGTGCTGCGGGAGCTGACCGACTCGTTCGGACGTGAGTTCCCCGGCCTCGCCGGGATCGGCATCGGCCTGGGCGGCCGGGCGTCGGACCGGTCCGTCGTCGAGGAGTCGGCCTTTCTCGGCTGGCGCGACGTCCCCCTGGCCCGGCTCGTCGAGGAGCGCACCGGGCTGCCCGTCGTCGTGGACAACGACGTGGCCGCGCTCGTCGGGGCCGAGCGGTGGTTCGGCGCCGGCCGGGGCCTGGAGCGCTTCGCGGTGCTCACGATCGGCGCGGGTATCGGCTACGGGCTGGTGAGCGGCGGCCGGCGGGTCGCGACCGCCGAGGACGGGCTGGGTGTCGGCCGCTTCTGGATCGTGGACTCCAACGGCCCGCTCACCCCCGACGGCGAGCGCGGCAGTGCCATCTCCCTGCTGACCATCCCCAGCATCCGCTACCAGATCCGGGCCGCCACCGGCCGCGACATCACGTACGACGAGATCCTCGCCCTGGCCGCCGAGGGCGAGCCCATGGCCGCCCGCGTCGTCGGCGAGGCGGCCCGCGCCCTGGGCACCCTCGTCGCGCAGATCGCCAACTTCGCCATCCCCCAGAAGATCGTCCTGGCCGGCGAGGGCGTGGGCCTGGTGGACGTGGCGGGACCGGCCGTCGAGGAGGCCATCCTCGCCAACCGTCATCCGCACGCCGAGCCGGTCAATCTGGAGACCAAGGTGTCCGACTTCCACGACTGGGCGCGGGGTGGTGCTGTACTGGCGATCCAGGTGCTCGTTCTCGGCGCGGGGGCGGCCTGACCTGGCTGCGGAACGGCTGTCGGACATGACTATGGGATGACTGCCGGACATGGCCATGGAATGGCTACCGGTAAGTAGTCCTGCTGACAGTGACTCCTCACATGTTCTTCACGCCGGGGCCCGTATGATTCACGGCATGTCCACCACTCACCGACGTGCACCGGTCGCGCCGAAGCGATCGGCCGCCGAGGTCAACGAGGAGATCCGAGCCCTGTGGCTGCGGAGCGGTGGGACGCTGAGCGGCGAGCAGCGGCGGGAGTACCAGCGCCTCGTCCTGGAGTGGGCGGCGGCTTCTCCGCGCGCCCACTCGCACACGGACTCCGCCCACTCGCACACGGACTCGTCGAAGGCCGCCTGACCGGGCGAGCCGCTTCCCGAGCGCTGTGCCTCAGCCCTTCATCGCACCCTGGAGCAGCCCCGCGATGAAGCTGCGCTGGAAGATCACGAAGAGGATCAGGATCGGCAGCATCACGATGATCGTCCCCGCCGCGAGCGTGGGGATGTCCGTGCTGTTCTGACCGACGAAGAAGCCCAGGCCCGCGGGTGCCGTGTGCTTGGTCGTGTCCTGGATGAGCACCAGTACCAGCAGGAACTGGTTCCACGACCACATGAAGACCAGCAGCCCTAGCGTCATCAGGGACGGCCGGGCCAGTGGAAGCAGAATCCTCAGCAGGATCGTGGCCGACGAGGCACCGTCGATCCGGGCCGCCTCCACCAGCGACGGCGGGGTCGACTGGAAGTGGGTGCGCATCCAGAACACGCTGAACGGCATGAACAGCGCGATCTCCACCAGGATCACACCCAGGTACGAGTTGGTCAGCCCCAGACCCCGCAGGTCGAAGTAGAGCGGGACCACGATCAGTTCGACCGGGATGGTGAGTCCGGCGATGAAGAAGGCAGCGACCGCGTTGCCGCCCGGGAGCTTCATCGTGCCGAGCGCGTAGCCCGCCAGCGCCGCCAGTACCAGGGAGGCGGGGACCACACCGACCGCGATGGTGAGGCTGTGCTGGATCAGGTCGGAGAACCCGGCCACCGACCACGCCTGCTCGTAGTTGTCCCAGCTCCACCGCTCCGGCCAGGTCAGTCCCACCACCGGCGTGCCCGCGGGCTGCAGGGAGGCGAGGAAGACACTGAGGAACGGGATCACGACGGCGATCGCCATGACCGTCAGCAGTGCGTAACCCGACCAGCGTTCCTGGCGCGTGGCGGTGTTCATGCCTCCGACCTCGACAGACGGTTGATGAGGTAGACGATCCCGAGTATCAGACAGCCGAGGACGACGGCCAGGGCCGCGGCGAGACCCACCTTGCCCTCGGAGAACGCCAGCCGGTACACGAGCAGACCCGGGACCGTCGTCTGCTCGCCGGGGCCGCCGTTCGTCGTCACGTACACGATGTCGAAGCTGGCGAGCGCGGCCACCGTGGTCACGGTCATCGCGACGGCGAGTTCGCCGCGCAGGTGCGGCAGGGTGACGGAGACGAACTCCCGGACGGGACCCGCCCCGTCGAGCCGGGCCGCCTCGTACAGGCTGGGATCCACCTTCTGTACGCCGCTGAGGAAGAGCATCATGCACAGCCCGCTCAGCACCCAGGTGCCGACGAGGCCCACGGCGATCAGCGCGGCGCCGAAGTCGCCCAGCCACGCCCGTGTCACCCCGTCCAGACCGACCGCGCGGAACGTCTGGTTCACCAGCCCGCCGTCCCCGTACAGCCAGCGCCAGGTCACGCCGACGGCGACGAGGGGGACGACCTGCGGCAGCATGAACAGGAAGCGGTACGCCCCCATGCCGGGCCGCCGGAAACGGGCCAGCAGACCGGTCATCGCAAGGCCGACCACGATGGGGATGAAGGAGAAGAACACCACCAGCACAAGGGCGTTGAGCACGGACCGGCGCAGGACGGAGTCCTGGAGGATCTCCTGGTAGTTGCCGAGCCCGACCCAGTCGCCCAGCGTCACGCCGTCCCACTCGAACAGCGAGAGATACGCCGTGTGCAGGGCGGGCAGCACCGCGAAGCAGAAGTAGACGGCGAACGCGGGCAGCACGTACACGTAGCCGCGATACGAGCTGCGCCTGCGGGTGCCCTGGGACTGGACCCGGACGTCCGGCGACTGAATCCGGACCTCCGGGGGCTGTTGGACCGGCGGCCTACTCGGCATGGCGTTCCTCCCACTCGTCCTGAAGTGAGTCGAGGTAGTCCGAGGGATCAATGCGGTTCGCGACGAGTTTCTGGACGCCGGAGCGCAGCCGGTCGAGCATGGCGGGGGCGGCGAAGTCGGGGAACGTCGTGATCCCGTCGTCGGCGACGGCCCTGCGGTGGCCCTCCGCGATGTCGGCGAGCACGCCTTCCGGTTTCTTCACGGCGTCGGGGTTGGGTGGCATGAAGCCGTTGTCGCTGATGATCTGGCCGGCCTCGGGAGTGGTCAGGAAGTCGAGGAACGCGCCTGCCGCCTCGGGGTGTTCGGTCCTGGACGAGACGGCGTAGGAGACGCTGAAGCCCGAGGCCACGGTGGGGGCGGAGGCCTGTTCGCCCGGCATCGGGAAGAAGCCGACGTTGTCTCCCATGACGGTCGCCAACTGCCCTGCCGCCCAGTTGCCGTTGATGAGGAAGACACTGTCGCCCTTCGCGAACTGGGCGGTGGAGTCGACCTGCGCGGTGCCGTTCGCGGAGTCGTTGTAGTAGCCCTTGCGGCCCCAGTCGATGACGAGCTTGCTGGCCGTGACCGCGGCCGGCGTCTCGATGGTCGCGCCCTTGGTGCCGTTGACCCAGTCCCAGTAGTCGTCCGTCGGCATCAGCTGGTTGAGGAGCGCGGCCCACAGGTGCAGGCCGCCGGAGTCGAGCGCGCCGACGCCGAGCGGCGTCAGGCCGGCGTCCTCGGCCGCGGCGAGCTGGTCCTCGAACTCCGCCACCGTCCTGGGCGGACCGTCGATCCCGGCCTTCTTCGCGAGCTCCTTGTTGTAGTAGATGCCGGTCATCGACAGACCGGCCGGGACCCCGAACAGGGCGCGCCCGCCCGTGGCTTCGCTGGTCTGACCCGCCGTCAACTGGTCGAGGCTGACCGGGGGAATGGCCTTGTCCCAGCCGTACGCCTCCCGATAGGGCGCCAGGTCGAGGATGTGGCCGTCCGCCGCGAGATCGGTCATCCCGACCGCGTACTGCGCGATGTCGGGGGCGGTGTCCGAGGTCATCGTGAGCTTCAGGTTCTGCACGTAGTCCGAGAACGTCTTGTACTGCGGTTCGACAGTGATGTTCGGATGGCCCTTCTCGAACGCGGCGATCAGCGCGTCGACCATCAACGGGGCGTCGGCGAACTGCAGACGCAAGGTGATGTCCCCGTCCGGCACGGCGGTCGACGACGGCACACTGCGCGGACCCGGCACCGCGGCCGCGCTCCCGGGGGTCAGGGCGTCGCAGGCGGTGAGCGGCAACACGAGGGCGGCGGCACAGACCGTCGCCGCGACGCGGCGGCGCATCCGGTGCGTCCTCTCCATCATCGGCCTCCTTGCGTAATCTCGGCGTCTCGGTGTGCGGATCGGTGCGTCAGCCCCGCGGACAGCGGTCCTTGACCTTCTCCAGCAGGGCGCTGTTGTGGCGCTCGGCGTCACCGCCGGTGTTCTGACTGACGATCAATGGCGGTACTTGGCTGTGGAGTTCGACGAGCAGCTCGGCGGCCCGGCAGGTCAGGGCGTTGACGATCGCCGCCCCGACGACGGTCGACAGGGCGCCCACGGTGAGGTCGCCCAGCGGCACCACCGCGTCACCCGGGCGGCCGTGCGTGTCGATGACGATGTCGGCCACGTCGAGCAGGCGCCGCCCGTCGGCGTGCCGGGACTCGGCGCTCAGCGAGTGGGCCCTGCTGGTGACGGCGACGACCGTCGCCCCCAATGCCCGGACGCCGAGGGCGAATTCTACCGGCACGGCGTTGATGCCGGAGTTGGAGACGACGACCACCACCTCGCCGTCCCGGATGTCCGCCGTACTGAGGATCGCCGCCGCGTAGCCGCCGACGCGCTCGGCCGCGCCCGCGTGCCGAGGGGCGGCGGGGGACAGCGCCGGGTCGGCGATCACGTTGACCGGCGCGAGGCCGCCCGCGCGCAACAGCGGTTCGATCGCGACGAGTTGCGAGTGACCGCTGCCGAAGTAGTGCACGACACCCCCGGCGGCGATGCTGTCCGCGATGGCACCGGCGGCGCGTTCTATCGCGGGCCGCTCGACGGTGGCCAGCGCGGTGAGGTTCTCCTGGAGAGCGGCGAAGTAGGCGAGATCGGCGTTCATCGTGTCGAGACCACCTGGGGTGTCGAGCGGGAGCCGTTTGCATGGCTGCGGGGCCGTCTGCGTGGCTGTGGACCGTACCAGAGGGCCGTGCGACTGCCCAGCCCTCCGGACAAGTGTGCTGTCACAACAGCTTTGTTCCTTGACCACCCCGCACACCCGTCCTAACCTGAGCCGCATGTGGTACGGACCACAGGCATCGGAGAATCAGACCGCCCGACAACTCCTCCAGCGGCTCCTCGGGGACAGGGCCGCGGAGTTCACCGCCGACGTCGTGCCCGTAGGGGACGGGCACGACGTCGACAGGCCCGACTGGTTCGAGGTCGACGCCGGGCCGGGCGGTGTGGCGCTGCGCGGGTCCAGCGGTGTCGCGGTCGCCTCGGCGCTGCGCTGGTACCTGCGGACCGCCTGCCGGACGCAGATCACCTGGGACGCCCCCCTGCCCCGGCTGC
>NZ_JAPWHT010000296.1:0-13096 GCF_027270795.1 Streptomyces sp. ActVer | reverse complement strand
CCCGGCTCCCGGCTCCCGGGTCGTGACGCATCGCGTCGGCCCGGCCCGCTTCCGCCAGGCCCCCTTCCGCCAGGCCCGTCAGTGGGCCCTGGGTTCCCCGAAGCCCGGGACGGCGGCCCGAACCCGGGCCAGTCCGACCGGAAGACCGACCGTGGCGTCCATGGTCATGCCCGGCTCGTCCGGTTGCAGTGGCTCCAGCGTCTCGAACTGCGAGTCGACCAGTTGGGCGGGCATGAAGTGACCGGTGCGCCGGGACACGCGGTCCCACGCGGTGTCCCGGTCCAGGGCGAGGTAGAGGCACCACAGCCGTCCGCCCGCGGCCGCCCGGAGCTCGTCGCGATAGGCCCGCCTGAGGGCCGAACAGGCGACGACCAGCCCCTCTCCGGCCTCGACGGAGTGACGGATCCGGACGGCGAGGGCACGCAACCACGGCTCGCGGTCCGCGTCGTCCAGAGCGTGGCCGGCGGTCATCTTCGCGACGTTCGCGGCGGGATGGAAGCCGTCGCCCTCGACGAACGTCAGGCTCAGCTGCTCGGCGACCGCCTTGCCGACGGTGGACTTCCCGGACCCCGACACGCCCACGACCAGCACGATCGGCGGTCCTTTCGCGGCCCCGTTCACGGGCTCTCGGGTTCCCGTCCGGCCGCCGTCCGCCGCAGGTCCGCCTCGGTGAGTGGCTGGAGGGCTCCGACGGTGTCCAGCCGGTAGAGCAGGACGAGGGGCGGTCCGACGAGCACCACGGCGACGACCGTGACCAGCATCAGCCAGCGCAGCGTCGTCGACGCACCGGCCGCCTGGGACACGGTCAGCGAGGTGGGGATGAGATAGGGCCGCTGGGCCAGCCCCCACGCCAGGACGACGAGGGCCACGCTGCCGACCGCGGTGATCCTCGCCCAGCCGGTGGCGGCGCGGTACAGCAGTCCGGCGGTGGCCAACGCGCCGACGGCGGCGACCAGAACGAGCGCGAGACCGATTCCGCTGGTCAGTCCGTCGTGGACGTAGCGCGCGTCGTCGTCGGTCACGACGAGGCCGACCACCGCCAGTACGGCGATGACGCCGAGGCTGGACCAGGCCCGCAGCCGGAAGTATCCGACCAGGTCGGCGGCGTCGAAGCGGCGGGCGTCGGCGGTCAGGAACACGGCCCCGAGGAAGGCGGTCGCGGCGACGGTCAGCAGGCCGGCGATCACGGACGTCCCGTTGGACCACGCGTCGGCGGAGGCCTTCGTGCCGGGAGCCACCCGGCCCGTGGCCAGCCCGCCGACCACCGCTCCGAGGAAGAAGGGCGTCACCACCGAGGAGACGGCGAAGACGGCGCCGTAGACCCTGCGCCGGGCGAGGCGCCGCGTGGGCTTGCGCAGGGCGAAACCGGCGCCACGCAGGACAAGCCCCACGGCCGCCAGTGCCAACGGGAGCCACATCGCCGTGAAGACCGTCTGGAAGAGGACCGGGAAGCCGGTCCACATGACGACCAGGACGAAGATGAGCCAGACGTTGTTGGTCTCCCACACCGGTGCCATGGCGTGGTCGATGAGCCACCTCGGGCGCCTGCCGCGTTCGGCGCCGCCCGCGAGAAGGTCCCAGAACCCGGCGCCGTAGTCCGTGCCGCCGGCACACGCGTAGGCGGCCACCGCGGCCAGCAGCACCCAGGCGACGGCGTCCTCGATCATTCGCGGCCACCGTCCACGCCCGCGGTCGTGGACAACGGCCGGGGCCCGTAGGGGGTGTCGCCCTCCGCGTCCCCGGCGGTGGCTCCCGCGAGAGCGCCCTCGTCGGCCAGCCTCCACCCTCTGCTCATCTTCAGGAGGACGGCCAGGAAGGCACCGAAGACGAGTACGTAGACCACCACGACGATGCCGAGCATCACCCACAGGGACGAGGCACGGGTGTCCGTCACCGCCTCCGAGACCCGCATGTTCTCGTAGACGATCCAGGGCTGCCGGCCCACCTCGGTCGTGATCCAGCCGCACTCCACGGTCAGTAGGCAGGCGCCGCCGGCGAGCGCCGCGCACCGGAAGAACCACCGCGACCTGGGCAGATCACGGCGGCGGAGCCAGCACCAGCCGTACCAGAGCGCGAGCAGCATGAGCAGGCTGCCGATGGTCACCATGATGTCGAACGCCCAGTGGGCGATCGTGGCCTGAGTCGCCGTCGGGCGGTCGCTCGCGGGGACCGAGGTCAGACCCGTCACCTTGGTGTCCGGGCTGAAACCGGCGAGGATCGAGTCCAGTTGGGGGATCTTGATCCCGCCGGAGATCGTCCCGTCGGGATGCAGACGCCCGAACATGTACTCCGGCACGCGTGTGTCGGTCTTCCAGACGAGCTCGGTCGCCGCGAACTTCACCGGCTGCTTCTGGAAGACGGAGCGGGCGATCGAGTCCCCCAGCACGAACTGCACGGGGGTCAGAATCGCGGCGACGGAGAACGGCACGGTGAAGCCGAGCCGGTGATAGCGGTCCCGGCGGCCCCGCAGCCAGCCGACCGCGTACACCCCGGCCACGACATAGCCGGCGGTCAGGACCACGCCGACCACGAAGTGCCAGTACTCCGGGCCGAGCATCGGCGTGAAGATCGCCTTCCGTACGTCCACGTCCACGGGGTTGCCGGACGCGTCGAGGTCGAAACCGCGCGGGGTGTTCATCCAGGCGTTCGCGGCCACGATGCCGAACGCCCCCATCAGGGCGGCCAGCGGCAGGGGCAGGCCGAGCCAGAAGTGCGTCCACGGCTTGAGCCGGCGCCAGCCGTACAGGTAGATGGCGATGAGGATCGCTTCGAGGAAGAACGCCCATGCCTCGACCCCGAAGCCGAGGCCGAAGACATCGCCCCACCGGCCCATCATCCCGGGCCACAGGAGGCCGAGTTCGAAGGAGAGCACCGTGCCGGTCACGATGCCGATGGCGAACTGGACGGCCATGACCGCCGACCAGCGCCGCGCGAGCAGCAGGGCCACGGCGTCGCCCTTGCGCAGTCCCCGGTAGTGCATCAGGAGGGTGATGGCGGGCAGGGCCACGCCGAAGGGCACGAGCAGGATGTGGGACCCCAGGGTGAAGGCCATCAGCTCCCGGGCCGGCAGAAGCTGTGGAGGGCCGTCCGCCAGAAAGTGGTCGATCGCGCTGTTCACATGGTCCTCGGTGGCTCGTACCGGGTGGCTGACAGGCAGTACGTCTCAGCCACCCGTGGCGAACCCGGGGAACAGCGTCATGCCGCCGTCGACGTAGAGCGTCGTCCCCACCACGTAGTCGAAGAGGTCGGAGGCCAGAGCGGCCACCACGTTCGCGATGTCGTCCGGGTCGCCGACGCGGTCGTAGGGCACGAGCCGGAGAAGCTCGGCCTCGGCCTCGGGGGTGTCCCAGGCGCTGCGGTTGATGGGCGTGCGAATCGCCCCCGGGGCGACCGCGTTGACCCGGATCCTGTGCGGCGCGAGCTCCTGCGCGAGGGTCGCCATCAGCATCAGTACGCCGCCCTTGGACGACGCGTAGTTCACGTGCCCGGCCCAGGGAATGATCTGGTGGACCGAACTCATGCAGATGATTTTCCCGGCGGAGCGTGAGACCTCCGGGACGACGCCCCGGCGCGTGAATTCCTTGGCCGCCTCACGGGCGCACAGGAACTGTCCGGTCAGATTGACGTCCAGCACTTTTTGCCACTGGGCCATGGTCATATCGGTGAGGGGGGCATCGCGTTGGAGTCCCGCATTCGCCACCATGACGTCGATGGTCCCGAACTTCTGGACCATGCGGTCCACCATGTCGCCTACCTGTTTCTCCTGCGACACGTCCGCCTCGTGCGCGTAGGCGCGGACGCCGAAACTCTCGATCTCGCGCACCACGTCCTCGGCGGCGTCCCGCCCGGCCACGTAGTTCACCACCACATCGGCGCCCGCCCGCCCCAGGCCGATGGCCGTGGCTTTGCCGATGCCGGAATTCGCACCCGTCACCAGCGCCTTCTGGCCTTTGAGGAGCGGGTGGGCTAGGGGCTGGCGACCGTCACTGCCGCTGGTTTCCACTCGTGTCTCCCTGTGAGTGCCGAAGCGGACATCGAGGCATCCGCCGACAACACGAAACACAAAGGGGAACCCGTACGGCCCGGCGGCACGTCCCGCGTCAGCCACTCGGGGGGCTGTCCCGCGCCGAACGGCGCAGTACGCGACCGCCGGGCCGCTCGGAACAGCGCAGTCGCTATTCGGTGCGAGCCTCCCGGCCCCTTCCGACACACAGCGCCCAGATGACGAAGGCGTCGACGGCGATCAGCACGACGGCCCAGACGGGCTGGTACGGCAGCCACATGAAGTTGGCGATCATCGACAGGCCGGCGAGGGCGATACCGATGACTCGTGCCCACATTGCACCGCGGAACAGAGCGGCACCCGCGAGAACCACGAGAACGCCGAGGGCGAGGTGGATCCAGCCCCAACTCGTCAGGTTGAAGTTGTACGCGTAGTTGCGCGTGACCACGAAGACATCGTCCTCGGCGATAGCGGCAATTCCTTGGAATATCGCCATCGCTCCGCCGAAGATCATCATTACGCCGGCGAATCCGGTCCAGCCGGTCACCCACGCCCCTTCGCTGCCGCTTCTGGTTCCGTGCCCGTGGTGCATTCCGGTTGTGGTCATACCGAGCTCCTCCCACATGGGCCTCGCCACTGTGGTGCGGCAGGGGCCGTGACGCACATATCAGTTTGACACGTGCAGCACAGGACGGCACAACGCAGAAATATACGCAAGGCGGCATCGGGGCCGAGATGCGAGGCAATTCAAACAGTGATCCAATGGAAGGGTGCGCTGCGCGCCGGTATGTGCGTGCCGGCCCTACAGGCGTTTGTCGCACACGCCTTCTGCGAGAAAGGAAACTGCCGTGCCAGGTCTCCTCCGCGGGGTCGCCCGCACAGCCGTGGTGGCCGGTACAGCGACCGCCGTGTCGAACCGCGTGTCCCGCCGCCAGCAGGGGCGATGGGCCGAGCAGGAATCCCAGGAGGCCCCGCGCCGGCCGGCGGAACCCTCCGCGCCCCCGCCCGCCCAGCCGCACGTCGACATGACCAGCAAAATCGACCAGCTGAAACAACTCGGAGAACTCAAGGACCAGGGCGTCCTCACCGAAACCGAATTCGAGGACCAGAAGAGCAGGATCCTGAGCTCCTGATCTCCTGATCTCCTGAGCGACTCCGACCCAATCCTTGAGCCGCTCGGGATGCAATGGACCGGCCTTTTCGAAAAGGCCCACCCCTGAACGGTCCGACCGCATCCCGATGCCCAGACCCAAGCCGACCCTTTGGGCCGGCGTGCGGCGTACGGCGTACCGACAGAGAAGCAGGCCGAGTCGCCTCGGACGCCCCGCGAAGGCGCTCAACCGGTCTCTGCTCGCCCCGACGATCCCAGTGACAGCGCGCCGCGGACTGCACGGCCCGGCGAACGCCAGCCGTCAGCTCCGGACCCACCGGGCGGGGACCCGCACAAAGGCCCGCCGCCGGCGGGCCGCCGAGGCCGCACCGCACCGGCCCGCATGCAGCTCGCGAGCAACGGATCGGGGCTGTTCAGCGGAAGTCGGCGAGCAGGAGTTGAAGCGCGTCGGTGCCTGCCTGCGCATGGTGGTGGACGGCCGGGCGGACCACACCGTCCTCGGCGCCTGCGCGTGGTGCTGGACGGACAGCCCGGCCGACCTCACCGTCGTCGGCGAAGCCGGAGGGTCCAGCGCGTAGGGCCGGGAGACCGGCCCCACCTGACCGGGCCGCCCCTGCCGAAGCGGCACGGGGCAGAGCCGCCGTGGCCCGCTGCCGTGGCACAGGTCGCCGACGGCCCGCCGACCTCATCGGCCGCGCCCGGAGCCTTCTCTTCGACCACAGCGTGTACTCGCGCACTACGCCACCCTGGGCAGCGAGATCCAGGCCCGGACGGTCGTGGCACAGACCCGCGCCCTGCCGAGAGCCGGACGCACCGTCAGGAGCGATGTCGGCGGAGAGCCCGCCCCTGCCGCGGCCCCAGCAAGCTCTCAGCTCTTCGCGGCCAAAACCACGCCGTCCCGCGGCGCCCGGATGCCGCCCTTCGGCGCCTTCAGTATCCCCACCGCCCTCAACGGAGCCGGAGCTTCCTCGGCCACCGCGTCACGGCCTGCGACGCCCGCCCGCCCCCGCGACCACCGCCCGATTCCCCACACCGCCGAAGTCGTCGCCGGATCGGTGCGGCCCCCATCGTGCCTCCGGGGTGGTCCCACTGCCACGCCGCCGCCACCGAGACCGGCGCCCGCACCGCCACCCGCGCCCTCACCCACGACGCCAAGTCCGACATCCCCCACGAGCCCCGACGCCGAGTCTCCCCGCCGCCCGCAGCGGCGCAACAGGCTCCCGTCCCACAGCCATCGGCAAGGGCCACAGGGCCGGGCACGCATCCACAGCCGCACCGCACCCAAGTACGCCCCGGACGTCACCGCTCACCCGATCGAGACGCCGTGACGGATCGCCCCCGTCGACGCCCGGTTCGCCCTGGCCCGATCCAAGGGGGTCATCGCCCGCACAGCCGGAGAAGACCGCCACCGAAGCGCCGAGCGCAGACCACGTCCAGGAGGGCCCCGTCCAGCAGAAGCCGGACCGCACATCACGGCCGCGAGGCCGATGCGCGGCACGCACCAGATCAACCCGAGAAATCCGACAATGGCTCAACATGTCCGACTCGGAGGGTTCGACGGCCTCATTCTCGGTCCCGATGCCCTGAAACCATCATCGAGGAGGGCCGCCACGATCCCTCAAGTCCCCCGATCCTCCAGCGAAGTTGCTGGTCGGATCGATTCTTCACGCGTAGCGCCTGGTGGGGCGGGTGGGACTCGAACCCACGGCCGACGGATTATGAGTCCGCTGCTCTAACCGGCTGAGCTACCGCCCCATTACGGCGCGTCGCGCACATTTGTGCGCGCCGTCTGCCGCAGCATAGCCGCTCATACGATCTCCTGCTTCGGATGGTCGACTTCGCCTGCCCTGGAGGACCCCACCTGGGGCGGAGCGGTTCCCGAGGACATGAAAAAGGACCCCGACGGGGTCCTCGTTCGCCTGCTCTCCCGACTGGACTCGAACCAGTAACCTGCCGGTTAACAGCCGGCTGCTCTGCCAATTGAGCTACGGAAGACCGAAGCTCCCCCGACTGGACTCGAACCAGTAACCTGCCGGTTAACAGCCGGCTGCTCTGCCAATTGAGCTACAGGGGATCGCCTCGTTGCATCGAACGTACCTCCCTGGGTATTCGCCAGGGGGCGTGCGCTCGCTGCGACACATACATTAGCGCAAGCAGGGGGGTGCTCCGCCAATCGGTAAGCCCCGCCTGCGACCGACGCCGCCGCAAGGGACCGACTCACAAGAGAAGGGTGGCCGCCATGCGCTACCGGCTCACGTTCGTCGCCGGACTGGCCCTGGGATACGTGCTGGGCACGCGTGCCGGGCGCGAGCGCTACGAGCAGCTGAGGAAGACCGCACAGCAGGTCGCTCAGAACCCGGCGGTGCGCAACACCGCCGAGTCCGCGGCCCAGCAGGGGCGCGAGTTCGCCGGCAAGGCGTACCACGCGGTGAGCGAGAAGGTCGGTGACCGGGTCCCCGACTCGGTGGCCGAGAGGGTCCGCCACCTGCGAGAGCGCAACACGAACGGCACGCGTACCGATGACGACTGGGGCACCAGCAACACGTAACCGGTACGGCCGCCTCCGTCGGACCGGTACGGCCAGCTCCGGTCGTACGGCAGAATTTCCGCCATGGGGATAGTCGCCGGGTTGGACAGTTCGCCCGATTTCACTCGCATCGTTGTCTGCGACGCGGACAGCGGAGCCGTGCTCAGGCAGGGGTATGCCCCGCATCCGATGGACGGCATGTCCGAGGGCGGCCGGCCCTCGGACGTCGACCCGCAGGCCTGGCTGCTGTCCCTGGGCGAGGCCGCGGGCGGCGGGCTCCTCGAAGGCGTTCAGGCCATTGGCGTGTCCGCGCAGCAGAACGGGCTCGTGCCGGTGGACACCCAGGGCAACACGGTGCGTCCGGCGATGGTCGGCGGTGACAAGCGGGCACAGGTCGCGGCCGCCGACCTGGTCGACGCCCTCGGCGGACGCGAGGCCTGGGCGCAGGCCGTGGGCTGTGTGCCGCAGGCGGCTCAGCCGGTGACGAAGCTGCGCTGGCTCGCGAAGAACGAACCCGAGGCGGCGCTGCGCACCAGCGTGCTGCTCCAGGCGCACGACTGGCTGGTGTGGCAGTTGCTCGGCCGCCCGGCCCGCCGGACCACCGACCGGGGCGGGGCCTCCGGGACCGGCTACTGGTCGGCGGCGACCGGTGCGTACCGGCCCGATCTCGTGGAGCTGGCGCTCGGGCACCAGGCGCTGCTGCCCGATGTGCTGGGGCCGTGGGAGGCCGCGGGGACGACGCCCGAGGGGCTGCTGATCTCGGCGGGGACGGGCGAGACGATGGCCGCGGCGTTCGGTCTGGGCATCGGGCTCGGGGACGCGGTGGTGTCGCTCGGCGCCTCCGGTTCCGTGATGGCCGTGCACCACGAGGCGCTCGTCGACTCCTCCGGAATGATCACCTCGCTGGCGGACGCGACCGGGATGCACCTGCCGGTCGTCACCACGCTCAATGCCGTACGGGCCCTGCGCGGGGCCGCCGAACTGCTCGGCGTACCGGACCTGGAGGCCCTGTCGGACCTGGCGATGAAGTCCACCCCGGGCTCCCACGGCCTTGTGATGCTGCCCTATCTGGAGGGCGAGCGGACGCCCAACCTGCCGCACACGGCGGGGACGCTGGCCGGGCTGCGGCGGGAGTCGATGAAGCCCGAGCACCTGGCGCGGGCCGCCTTCGAGGGCATGCTGTGCGGGCTCGCGGACGCGCTGGACGTGCTGCGCAAACGGGGCGTCGAGGTGCGGCGGATCTTCCTGCTGGGCCAGGCCGCCGAGCTGAGCGCGGTGCAGGCCTGCGCGCCCGCGCTGCTCGGTACGCAGATCGTGGTGCCGCAGCCCGCGGACTACGCGGCGCTCGGTGCGGCCCGGCAGGCGGCCTGGGCGCTCGGTACGTCGCAGGGCACGATCCAGCCGGGGCTGCCGCCCGTCTGGCAGGGCGCGGCCGCGCAGATCCTGGAGCCCGGCGAGGAGCTGGCGGTGGGCCAGGCCGTGCGGCAGCAGTACGTGTCGGTGCGGAACCAGACGCACCCGGGCGCCTTCCGGCCCTGAGGCCTCACAGAGCCCGGGCGACTCGAACGGCCTACGGCTTCGGACCGAGGCCCGGTCGGCTCTTGGACCTCTCTTGGCTTAATCAGTTGAGGTAACACGGGTGGAGTGTTCGACGATAGGGGCCAAGGGCAACCAACCGCCCCGCCGCCGACCCCGAGAGACCCAGCGTGCTCATACGACTCCTGCGTACCTATCTCACGCCCTACAAGAAACCCATCGCCCTGCTCGTACTGCTGCAGTTCCTGCAGACCTGCGCCACGCTCTACCTGCCCACGCTCAACGCGGACATCATCGACAACGGTGTCGTCGAGGGCGACACGGGATACATCCTGTCCTTCGGCGCACTGATGATCGGTATCTCGCTGGCCCAGGTCGTCTGCAACATCGGGGCCGTCTACTACGGCGCCCGTACGGCCTCCGCGGTCGGACGGGACATCCGGGCCGGCATCTTCGACCGGGTGCAGTCGTTCTCCGCGCGTGAGGTCGGTCACTTCGGGGCGCCGTCGCTGATCACCCGCACGACGAACGACGTGCAGCAGGTGCAGATGCTCACGCTGATGACGTTCACCCTGCTGGTGTCGGCGCCGATCATGTGCGTGGGCGGCATCGTCCTCGCGCTCGGTCTCGACGTACCGCTGTCCGGGGTGCTGCTCGCCGTCGTGCCGGTGCTCGGGATCTCGGTGAGCCTCATCGTGCGCCGGCTGCGGCCGCTGTTCCGCACGATGCAGGTGCGGCTCGACACGGTGAACCGGGTGCTGCGCGAGCAGATCACCGGCAACCGCGTCATCCGTGCCTTCGTGCGCGACGGGTACGAGGAGGAGCGCTTCCGGAAGGCGAACGCGGACCTCACCGAGGTGTCCCTCGGTACCGGGCGGATGCTGGCGCTGATGTTCCCGATCGTCATGACGGTGGTGAACGTGTCGTCCATCGCGGTGGTGTGGTTCGGCGCCCACCGGATCGACAGCGGCGGGATGCAGATCGGCGCGCTGACCGCGTTCCTCGCCTATCTGATGCAGATCGTCATGTCCGTGATGATGGCCACCTTCATGTTCATGATGGTGCCGCGCGCGGAGGTGTGTGCCGAGCGCATCCAGGAGGTCCTGGACACCTCCAGCAGCGTGGTCCCGCCGAAGGCGCCGGTCCTGGAGCTGCGGCGGCACGGTCATCTGGAGATCCGGGGCGCCGGGTTCCGCTACCCGGGTGCCGAGGAGCCGGTGCTGAGGACCATCGACCTGGTGGCCCTGCCGGGTGAGACCACCGCCGTGATCGGCTCGACCGGAAGCGGCAAGTCCACGCTGCTGGGCCTGGTCCCCCGGCTGTTCGACGCCACCGACGGCCAGGTACTGGTGGACGGCGTCGACGTACGGACGGTCGAGCCGCGACTGCTCGCGCGCACGGTCGGCCTCGTACCGCAGAAGCCGTACCTCTTCGCGGGCACGGTGGCGACCAATCTCCGGTACGGGAATCCGGACGCGACCGACGAGGAGCTGTGGCACGCGCTGGAGGTGGCGCAGGCCAAGGGCTTCGTGGAGGGTCTGGAGAACGGTCTTGACGCGACGATCGCGCAGGGCGGGACGAACGTGTCGGGCGGTCAGCGGCAGCGGCTCGCCATCGCCCGGACCCTTGTGCAGCGCCCCGAGATCTACCTCTTCGACGACTCCTTCTCGGCGCTCGACTACGCGACGGACGCGGCGTTGCGGAGGGCGCTCGCGCAGGAGACCGCCGAGGCGACGGTCGTGATCGTCGCCCAGCGGGTGTCGACCATCAGGGACGCCGACCGGATCGTGGTCCTCGACGAGGGCCGGGTCGTCGGGGCGGGCCGCCATCACGAGCTGATGGCGGAGAACGAGACATACCGGGAGATCGTGCTCTCCCAGCTGACGGAAGCGGAGGCAGCCTGATGGCCGGGCCCATGGGGCGGATGATGGCCGGGACGGGCCCCGACCATCACTCGATGGACTTCAAGAAGTCCGGGAAGCGGCTGCTGGCACACTTCAAGCCGGAACGCACCACTCTGTACGTGATGCTCGTCGCCGTGGTGTTCAGCGTCGGCCTCTCGGTCCTCGGGCCGAAGATCCTGGGCCGGGCCACCGACCTCGTCTTCGCCGGAGTCGTCGGACGGGAGATGCCCGCGAGCCAGACGAAGGCCGAGGCCCTCGCGGCGATGCGGGAGCGCGGCGACGGCGGCATGGCCGACATGCTCTCCGGTACGGACTTCACCCCGGGCGAGGGCATCGACTTCGGCGCGGTCGGCGAGGTGCTGCTGCTCGCTCTCGTGGCGTTCCTGGTGGCCGGTCTGCTGATGACCGTGGCGACGCGGCTGGTGAACCGGGCCGTCAACAAGACGATGTACAACATGCGCGAGGACGTGCAGACGAAGCTGTCGCGGCTGCCGTTGTCGTACTTCGACAAGAGGCAGCGCGGTGAGGTGCTCAGCCGCGCCACGAACGACATCGACAACATCGGGCAGACCCTCCAGCAGTCGATGGGCCAGCTCGTCAACTCTCTGCTGACCATCGTCGGTGTGCTCGCGATGATGTTCTGGGTGTCGTGGCTGCTCGCGCTCGTCGCGCTGGTCACCGTGCCGCTGTCGTTCTTCGTCGCCACCCGGGTGGGCAAGCGGTCGCAGCCGCACTTCGTGCAGCAGTGGCGGACCACCGGCAAGCTCAACGCGCACATCGAGGAGATGTACACCGGCCACAACCTCGTCAAGGTCTTCGGGCGGCAGGACGAGTCGGCGGCGCAGTTCGCCGAGGAGAACGAGAAGCTGTACGAGGCCGGGTTCCGGGCGCAGTTCAACAGCGGGGTCATGCAGCCGCTGATGATGTTCGTGTCCAACCTGAACTATGTGCTGGTGGCCGTGGTCGGCGGTCTGCGCGTCGCCTCGGGCGCCCTCTCGATCGGTGACGTCCAGGCCTTCATCCAGTACTCCCGGCAGTTCTCCATGCCGCTCACCCAGGTCGCCTCGATGGCGAACCTCGTGCAGTCCGGCGTCGCTTCGGCGGAGCGGATCTTCGAACTGCTGGACGCGGAGGAGCAGCAGGCGGACCCGGTGACGGGGGCGCGTCCTGAGGAACTGCGGGGCCGGGTGGCGCTGGAGGGCGTCTCCTTCCGGTACGACCCGGAGAAGCCGCTCATCGAGGACCTGTCGCTGAAGGTGGAGCCCGGGCACACGGTCGCGATCGTCGGGCCCACGGGCGCCGGCAAGACGACACTCGTGAACCTGCTGATGCGGTTCTACGAGGTCACGGGCGGGCGGATCACCCTCGACGGGGTCGACATCGCCAAGATGTCCCGGGACGAACTGCGGGCCGGGATCGGCATGGTGCTGCAGGACACCTGGCTGTTCGGCGGGACGATCGCGGAGAACATCGCGTACGGGGCCTCCCGTGAGGTCACGCGTGGGGAGATCGAGGAGGCGGCCCGGGCCGCCCATGCGGACCGGTTCGTCCGGACGTTGCCCGAGGGGTACGACACCGTCATCGACGACGAGGGGTCGGGGGTGAGCGCCGGTGAGAAGCAGCTCATCACCATCGCTCGGGCGTTCCTGTCCGATCCGGTGATTCTGGTGCTGGACGAGGCCACGAGTTCGGTTGACACCCGTACCGAGGTGTTGATCCAGAAGGCTATGGCGAAGCTCGCGCACGGGCGGACGTCGTTCGTCATCGCGCATCGTCTGTCGACGATCCGCGACGCCGACACCATCCTCGTGATGGAGAACGGTTCGATCGTCGAACAGGGCGCGCACGCGGACCTGCTGGCGTCGAACGGCGCGTACGCCCGCCTTTACAAGGCCCAGTTCGCGGAGGCTGTGGTGGAGGTGGACTGAGTCGCCCCCGCCGCCCCTCCCCATTCCCGTCACTACTCGGGGGCTCCGCCCCCGAACCCCCGCTGCGCAGTTCCCCGCGCCCCCAGG
>NZ_JAPWHT010000295.1:0-13106 GCF_027270795.1 Streptomyces sp. ActVer | reverse complement strand
CCGGGCCGTCGGTGGCGGCCGTCCGCGCTTCGCCGGGTGCCGGGTCCTGAGTGGGGTCAGACTTGTGGGGTGACCGTGCCACCTGAGACCTCACCCCCGTCGGGACAGACCCTCTGCGGCCAGGACACGCGCGGCCCCCTGAGTGCCTTCCTTCGGACGGAGACCGGCAGTGCCTCGGTGCTGCTCGTCGGCGCCCTCGCCGCCCTCGTCTGGGCCAACATCGCCGCCGGTTCGTACGAGGCGCTGTGGGGAACCGAGTTGTCGGTCCGTATCGGATCGAGCTCTGTGTCGCTGGACCTGCGCGAGTGGCTGAACAGCGGGCTGATGACGTTGTTCTTCTTCGTCGTCGGCCTGGAGGCACGCCGGGAGTTCGACATGGGCGAGCTGCGCGAACGTCGGCGGATCACCCTGCCGCTGCTCGCCGGGCTCAGCGGCATGCTCGTACCCGTCGCGATCTATCTGTCCGTCAACGCGGGCGAGGACTCCGTGCACGGCTGGGGTGCCGCCATGTCGACGGACACGGCGTTCGCGCTGGGCATGCTCGCCGTCTTCGGGAGCCGGCTGCCGGGCAGTCTTCGGGTCTTCATCCTCACCGTCGCCGTCGTCGACGACTTCCTTGCCCTGGCCGTCATCGCCTTCGCCTACAGCGGAGCCATCTCCCTGCCCGCGCTGCTGACCGCGCTCGCGCTCTTCGCCGTCGTCCTGCTGGTGCGACGCACCCTAGGCATGCGCATCCCCGCCCTGTACGCGCTGCTGGGCACGGCGATCTGGGTGGCACTCCTGAAGTCGGGGGTGGACCCGGTGGTGACCGGCCTCGCGATGGGTCTGCTGACCTATGCCCGACCGGCGGAGCGCCGCGACCTGGAACAGGCCAGCAGGCTGTTCAGACGCTTCCGCGAACAGCCGACCCCCGAACTCGGGCGCTCGGTACGACGTCAGATCGCCTCGACGCTCTCCCCCAATGACCGCCTCCAGCGGATGCTGCACCCATGGACGAGCTATGTGATCGTGCCGCTGTTCGCCCTCGCCAACGCGGGCATCGCTCTCAGCGCCGGCCAGTTGGCCCACGCCTTCACATCACCGGTCACCCTCGGCATCCTGTTCGGCTATGTCCTCGGCAAGCCGCTCGGCATCATCGGCGCGACCTGGCTCACGACACGTCTCAGCGGAGGACGTCTGCACCCACCCGTCGGCTGGGGCGCCATCACGGCCGGCGGCACCCTGGCCGGGGTGGGCTTCACCGTGTCCCTGCTGATCGCCACCCTCGCCTTCGACGGGGACGTGCTGGAGCAGGCGAAGATCGGCATCCTGGCCGCCGTCCTCTGCGCCTTCCTCCTCACCTGGCTGGTCACCGCGGTGATCGGCGCCCTTCCGCGGCCCTCGCGTGCCCGAGCCCTCCTCGGCACCGGCCGCACGATCGTCGACCTCAGCGATCCCGTCGACATGGACCGCGACCACGTACGCGGCCCCCTCGACGCACCCGTGACCCTGCTGGAGTACGGGGACTTCGAGTGCCCCTACTGCGGGTTGGCCGAGCCCGTGGTGCGCGAGCTGCTCGCCGACTTCGGGGACCTGCGCTACGTATGGCGGCATCTGCCGCTCACCGACGTGCACCCGGGCGCCCAGCTCGCCGCGGAAGCCGCCGAAGCCGCCGCCCGCCAGAACAGTTACTGGGAGATGCACGAGCAGATGATGCGTCATCAAGGAGAGCTGCGGCCTGAGGATCTGCTCCGTTACGCCGAGGAGATCGGCCTCGACATGGACCGCTTCAGCGCGGACCTGAGAGCCGGTACGGGCGCCGCCCATGTTGCCGCGGACGTGGAGTCCGCCGACCTCAGCGGGGTGTCCGGGACCCCCACGTTCTTCGTCAACGGCCGTCGCCACCACGGCGCCTACGACATCGCCACCCTGTCCGCGGCCGTACGCGCCGCACGGGCACGAGCGGCTCTCACCGGAGCGGGTCAGGAGAGCTGACGTCCGGTTGCGCGGCGGCCGTCCGTGGGAGGAACCTCATGCCGCCGCGGGCTCCCACGCGAACCCGTCCGGGTCGGTGAAGGGCTCTTCGCCGCCGCCGATGGTCAGACGGTGGGACCCGCTGCCCTCCGGCGTGACTCCGGCGACCTTGGCCAGGCCGCGACGTCCGTACAGCGACAGCTTGACGGCACTCGCCGAACCGTCGAACTCGACGTACTTGCTCCCGAAGCTCTTCGCGACCGTGAGGCCGCGGTCGACGTAGAACTGCTTGGTCGCGGCCATGTCCGAGACACCCAGCAGGACAACGATCTCATCGATGTGCCGGCTGTCCGGGCCGGTGTCCTTCTTCGACGAGCTTGCGAGCTGCCAGATCGTGCCGTCCGGGGCCTGCACGACGCCGCCGTAGCCCCACAACGACTTCCTGGCGGGCTTCAGCTCGGTGGCACCGGCGGCCAGGGCAGCGCCGAAGAAGCCGTTGACGATCGACGGCTGGGAGACCACGAGCGACACCGTGAACCCGCGGAAGCCGGACGTCGGCTCCTCCGAAGCCCGCAGACGTACCTGTTTGCCCAGCCCGAAGGCATCCGTGTAGAAACGCTCGGCAGCCGCGGGGTCGGCCACCTCAAGGGTGAGGAAATCGATTGAGGTCATGTCATTCACGCTAGCTGTGCATCCGTGACCGGCGCTTCTTGAATCCTGACCGGTGTTGCCACACCTGGTGCCACGCATGGGGCAGCAAGAAAGCACACGGGGGTTACCCGACCCGGCCGCCAGTGTCCCGACCAGCGCCATTTCGCGGGTTCTGACCGGGCCACCATCTCCGCAGGACGGCGTCTCTGAAGTTCTGGGCTCTGGCACAGATCTTGGGGAGTGGTCGCGGAGCGTGGCAGCGCGTTCGATTGCGAGCATCGGGACGGGTCTGGCAGTCGAAGATCTGAGCCTCGGCCGCCGATATCCTGCGTGACATGATCAACTCGTCTGCGGGCTCTGACGATGCCGAGGTCGCGATAGCTGCGGCATGTGCCGGCGCCGACGTAATACGCAACCTGTACGGGCAGCGCCTCGCCCGCAGCGACAAGGGCGCCGGGGACTTCGCCACCGCCGCCGATGTTGATGCCGAGGAGATGATCCTCAGCGTCATCCACGCCGCTCGGCCCGATGACGGTGTGCTTGGCGAAGAAGGCGGACAGCAGGGCGCCGCAGGGGCCGCGCGTCAGTGGCTGGTGGATCCCCTCTGCGGCACGCTGAACTACGCCGTCGGCAGCATGCTCGTGGCCGTCAACGTGGCGCTGCGCAGTGGTGCGGCCGCAGTGGCCGACCCGTTCAGTGGCGAGGTCTTCTTCACCGATGGTGAGACCGCCTGGGTGCGCCACAAAGGTGGCGATGCTCAGCTGGCGCCCACATCTGCCACTCGACTCGTGGATGTCAATCTGGATCCGCCGTTCCCCAGCGCACCCGGCTTCCGGGCTGTGAACCTGCTGGCCCAGCAACGTTTCGTGGAACGGTTCCGGCCCCGGGTTGTGTCCACGACTCTGGCATTGGCCTGGGTCGCCGCCGGCAAGCGCGCCGCATACGTCACGGACGGCGGCAACCTGTCCGAGAGTGTGCATTTCGCTGCCGGCATCGCGCTGTGCCAGGCTGCCGGCTGCGTAGTCACCGGGATCGACGGCGCCCCGATCGGACAGGCAGGCGGCGGACTCGTAGTGGCCGCCGACGGCGAAACCCACCAGCTGCTGATGTCGATGATCCGCAGCTGAAGCCGCGCAACGGACAGAGCAGTTGTGGAGCGGTGGCGATGGCGGGCAGGGACGGCTTCGCACGCAGGCGGACAGCACGGAGACCGTGCGTACGCCAAGGTGGTGCAGCCCCCTCCCTCCGCGTCGCACCCGCGTTGGAGAGCACGTCCACCGTGCAGCCGTTGCCGGGGGCAACGCGAGTCAGGTCCGCCTCGACGCCTCAATGCACACGGCTGCCCTGAGGCAGCCGTGTCCACGAAGCAACGCCGACGCCACCGGACGGCAGTGGACGTCATAGCGGCCGACTCGCTCGCCTCCCACACATCGAACGTCCTCCCGGTCGAAAGTCAGGTCAGGTTGCGGAGAGACACCGGGCACTCGCAGCGTCGGGCAGGTGCTTCACAGGGCAACGATCATCATGCGTCCAGACCACCGCGCTTGACGAGCTGGCTCGCGATGACGTTCCGCTGGATCTCGTTGGTGCCTTCGCCGACGATCATCAGCGGGGCGTCACGGAAGCAGCGTTCGACGTCGAACTCCGTGGAGTAGCCGTAACCACCGTGGATGCGCACGGCGTTGAGGGCAATCTGCATGGCGGTCTCGGAGGCGAACAGCTTCGCCATGCCGGCCTCCATGTCCACCTGGCGGTCGGCATCGGCCTCTCGGGCCGCGTACAGGGTGAGCTGCCGGGCCGCCGTGAGCGAAGTCGCCATGTCCGCCAGGTAGTTGCCGATCGACTGGTGCTTCCAGATCGGCTTGCCGAACGACTCGTGCTCCTGGGCGTAGGTGAGTGAGTCCTCCAGGGCCGCGCGGCCCACGCCGAGTGCCCGCGCGGCGACCTGGAGACGGCCGGTCTCCAGGCCCTTCATCGTTTGCGCGAAACCCTTGCCCTCCGCGTCGCCGAGGACGGCCTCGGCCGGCGCCCGGTAGTCCTCGAAGGACAGCTCGCAGCCCGTCACCCCAGGCCACTTGCTGGTCATCCCCAAGGCCCACGCGGTGGGACTGGAGGACCTTCAGGAGGACGTCGGCGTCCAGGTCTGGAAAGTGGCGCATCGGCTCGGGCGCGCACTGCGCCGATCAGGCTTGCGGTGTGAGGGCGTCAACTTGTTCCTCGCGGACGGGGAAGCCGCTTTCCAGGAGGTTCTCCACGTTCACCTGCATGTCTTCCCCCGCTTCACAGGTGACCCATTTCGCATTGATGCCGACTGGCGGGTGCAGGAGCGAAACCAGCTCGACATGACGGCTGCTGCCGTCCGTGGCGGCCTCGCTGCCCTCGACGCCGGGCGACGCTGACGACCATCGGTCTCCGGGCCGGACATCATCTCCGGCTTGAAACCAAGGAAGTTCATCGCGTGCTCCCTGCGCGCACCAATTCCCGGGGCCACTTCAAGACGTCCCGATGACGGCGAAGCGTGTTCAATGCCTTCCGCTCATGGCGCAGGGAATGAGCAACTCGGCCGCGTGCCGCGAGGGTGCGGCCGCCTGAGGCAGGTGCTCCGCCCGTCCGCGTCGCCGTTCCAGGCGTTGACGGTGGGGCAGCCCTTGGCGTCCCGGCCTGCGCACTTCAGCGCCCCCGCCGCACGACGACGACCGTCATCGGCTGATGACCGTCATCGGCTCCCCCTCAGTCGGGGAGCAGGCAGCAAACGGGCACGTTCCGAGCCGACCCGGGTGGGGATCTTGCTCCGTTATTGGCCGAAGAAGGCCCCTGTCTGCGGAAATACCGCATTCGAAACGGTCACATCCGGTCATGGAACTCGTGACGTTTTGCCTGTTCATGAGGCTGTGCGTGCTTATAAATAGTCCGCATGAACCCGAACGGGCCGGGCTCTGTGAAGGCGTAAATGCGCCAGACCGGAAAAGGCCGGGCCGAGTGTCGGGTCGGAATCGCGGAGGGGAGGTGTCGCCGTGGACGCCGAAGAACGCCGACGCGCCATCCTGGAGGCCACACGTCGTGTCGGCTCCGTGGATGTGGGCAAGACCGCAGCCGACCTGGGCATCTCCAAGGAAACCGTGCGGCGCGACCTGAACCTGCTGGATGCTCACGGGCTGGTGCGGCGAACCCACGGCGGCGCCTACCCCGTCGAGAGCGCCGGCTTCGAGACGACGCTCTCCTACCGCACCACCAGTCAGGTCAGGGAGAAGTCGCGGATCGCTGCCGCCGCCGTGGAACTGCTGGGTGACGCGGAGACGGTGTACATCGACGAGGGCTACACCCCACAGCTCATCGCCGCGGCTCTGCCTCGCGACCGTCCGCTGACCGTGATCACCTCCTCCCTCGCCGCGGCCGGCACCCTGGCCGCCGTGGAGAGCGTCACCGTGCTGCTGCTCGGTGGTCGCGTACGAGGCGCCACGCTGGCGACAGTCGATCACTGGGCGACCCACATGCTGTCCGGCCTCGTCATCGACCTGGCGTACGTCGGCGCAAACGGCATCTCTCGCCAATGGGGACTCACCACTCCGGACCCCGCTGTGAGCGATGTAAAGGCGCAGGTCGTGGCCGCTTCCCGACGCCGGGTCTTCTCGGGCGTCCACAACAAGTTCGGAGCGACCAGCTTCTGTCGTTTCGCCGAGATCGCAGACATCGAGGCGATCGTCACCGACACCGGGCTTCCTGCATCCGAAGCCCATCGCTACTTCCTTCTGGGGCCGCAAGTCATCCGGGTTTGACCTGCGTCCTTCTCCAACTCATCACGCACTCGCTCGACCGGGCCTGGGCCTCCCATGCCCTCGAACACCTCTGGAGTCAGCCATGACCATCCGAAAAATCACCCATGCCGGGAGAAGCGCTCGCGCCGTGCTCGCCGCCGTGGCCGCAGGCTCGATGCTGGCAGCGTGCAGCGGGGCCGGCGGGTCGAGCTCCGGAGGCGGGGGCGAGAGCATCAACGTCCTCATGGTCGGCAACCCGCAGATGGAGGACATCGCGAAGCTGACGAAGAACACCTTCACGAAGGACACCGGCATCAAGGTCAACTTCACGATCCTTCCCGAGAACGAACTGCGCGACAAAGTCACCCAGGACATCGCCACCCAGGCCGGCCAGTACGACGTGGCCACCATCGGCGCCTACGAAGTGCCCATCTGGCACAAGAACGGCTGGCTGCACGAGCTGAGCTCCTACGCCGGTAAGGACTCCGCCTTCGACGAGGCCGACCTGCTCAAGCCCATGGTCCAGTCGCTGTCCGGAGACGACGGCAAGCTCTACGCCCTGCCGTTCTACGGCGAGTCCTCCATGCTCATGTACAACAAGGAGGTGATGGCCGAGAAGGGCATCACCGTTCCCGAGAAGCCCACTTGGCAGCAGGTCGCCGACATCGCGGCCAAGGTCGACGGCGCCCGCCCAGGGATGAAGGGCATCTGTCTGCGCGGTCTGGCCGGCTGGGGCGAGCTCGGAGCGCCGCTGACGACCGTGGTCAACACCTTCGGCGGCACCTGGTTCACCAAGGACTGGAAGGCGCAGGTCAACAGCCCGGCGTTCAAGAAGGCGACGAACTTCTACGTCGACCTGGTCAGGAAGCACGGTGAGGTGGGGGCCCCGCAGGCCGGGTTCACCGAGTGCCTGAACGCACTGAGCCAGGGCAAGGTCGCGATGTGGTACGACGCGACCAGCGCGGCCGGTTCCTTGGAAGACCCCAAGTCCAGCAAGATCGCCGGCAAGGTCGGCTACTCGTACGCACCGGTGGACAGGACGGACAGCTCCGGCTGGCTGTGGACCTGGGCGTGGGCGATGCCCAAGACCACCAAGAAGGCCGACGCCGCCTCGAAGTTCATGCTCTGGGCGTCCGGCAAGGAGTACGAGAAGCTCGTCGGCAAGGAGCTCGGCTGGTCGCGCGTTCCCGCCGGGAAGCGGGCCAGCACCTATGAGCTTCCCGAGTACCAGAAGGCGGCCGCGGCCTTCGGCGACATCACTCTGAAGTCCATCGAGCAGGCGAACCCGACCAACCCCGGTGTGCAGCCGCGGCCCACGGTGGGCGTCCAGTTCGTGGCCGTCCCCGAGTTCCAGGATCTCGGCACCAAGGTGACGCAGGAGATCTCCGCGGCCATCGCGGGCAAGACCAGCGTGGACAAGGCTCTGGACAAGGGCCAGAAGCTCGCGGAGGAAACCGCCAAGACCTACCAGTGACCTCCCCTCGCCCGGTCGGCCGTGGCGCCGGCCGGGCACCGCTTCCCCATCCCCCGGCCGTCACCGGCCGGCGCAAGGACCCCTCATGACCACGCTCATTCCCGCGCCCAAAGCGGTGCGCACACACCCTCCGCATCAGCCAGGCAGGCGTGAAACGGTGCACAAGTGGCGTCGCCGTTTCCCGCTGTTGCCGGCGCTGATCTTCACGGTCATCGTGACGCAGCTGCCCTTCGTGGCCACGCTCGTCATCTCCACGTTCCAGTGGAACATCCTCAAGCCGGGCGAGAGGCACTTCACCGGCCTGTCCAACTACACCTTCGTCTTCACCGACGAAAGGCTGCGCACGGCGGTACTGAACACCATCGTGCTCACCGCGTCGGTGGTGAGTATCAGCATGGTCCTCGGACTGGGTCTGGCACTCCTCCTCGACCGCCGCTTCCCCGGCCGGGGCCTGGCACGCACCCTGCTCATCACGCCGTTCCTGGTCATGCCCGTCGCGGCCGCGCTGCTGTGGAAGCACGCCATCTACAACCCGGACTACGGACTGCTCAACGGCACCCTCAACGCCGTCTACCGGCTCTTCGGAGCCGAGAACGGCCCCACCGTCGACTGGGTGTCGAACTCGGCGATGCCGGCCGTCGTCGTCGCACTGGTGTGGCAGTGGACGCCGTTCATGATGCTCATCCTGCTGGCCGGTCTGCAGGCGCAGCCCGGTGACGTTCTGGAGGCGGCCCGCGTCGACGGAGCGTCGGCCATGGCGACCTTCCGCTTCATCACCCTGCCGCACCTGCGCCAGTACATCGAACTGGGCGTCCTGCTCGGCACGATCTATGTCGTGCAGACCTTCGACGCGGTCTTCACCATCACCCAGGGCGGTCCCGGCTCGCAGACGACCAACCTGCCCTACGAGATCTACCTGACCATGTTCCGCAAGTACGAGTACGGCGAGGCGGCCGCCGCCGGCGTCGTCGTCGTGATCGGCTCCATCGTCGTCGCCACGTTCGCCCTGCGGACCATCGCGTCACTGTTCCGCGAGGAGGTCTCCCGATGACCGCGCACGCAGCAGTCGCCGCCCCCAGGACCGGGCTCAGGAAGTTCCTCCGCCGCAAGGACGACCACGGCGGCCCACCGCGGCTGACACCGGGGTGGACCTTCACCGCCTGGCTGGCCACGCTGGCCTTCTTCGCCCCGGTCGCGTGGATGGTGCTCACCTCCTTCCACCAGGAGGCCGACGCCGCCACCAACCCGCCCAGCCTGCTCGCGCCCCTCACCCTGGACCAGTACGAGCTGCTGCTGGGCCGGGACATCACCCCGTACCTTCTCAACTCGGCCATGGCGAGCGTGATTTCGACGCTCCTCGTCCTCGCTCTTGCGGTTCCGGCGGCCTACGCACTGTCCATCAAGCCGGTCGAGAAGTGGACCGACGTGATGTTCTTCTTCCTGTCCACCAAGTTCCTCCCCGCCATCGCGGCCCTGCTGCCGGTGTACCTGATCGTCAAGGACGCCGGGATGCTGGACAACGTGTGGACACTGATCGTCCTCTACACCGCCATGAACCTGCCGATCGCGGTCTGGATGATGCGCTCCTTCCTCGCCGAGGTCCCCAAGGAGATCCTGGAAGCCGCCGAGGTCGACGGCGCCGGCCTGCCCACCGTGCTGCTGCGCATCGTCGGCCCCGTCGCCATGCCCGGACTCGCCGCCACCTCGCTGATCTGCTTCATCTTCAGCTGGAACGAGTTCCTCTTCGCCGTCAACCTCACCGCCACCAACGCCTCCACCGCTCCCGTCTTCCTCGTCGGGTTCATCACCAACGAGGGGCTCTTCCTCGCCCGTCTGTGCGCCGCCGCCACCCTGGTGTCCCTGCCTGTCCTCATCGCCGGCTGGGCTGCCCAGGACAAGCTGGTTCGCGGCCTGTCCCTAGGAGCAGTCAAGTGAAAGCCGCCGTCATCGAAGCCCCCGGCAAGGTCACTGTCACCACAGTCCCTGACCCCACCCCAGGGCCGCGCGAGGTCGTGGTGGACGTGGCGGCCTGCGGGCTGTGCGGCACGGACCTGCACATCCTCCAGGGCGAGTTCGCGCCGAGTCTGCCCATCGTCCCCGGCCACGAATTCGCCGGAGAGATCGTCGGTCTCGGCACCGAGGTGACCGAACTGGCCATCGGCGACCGGGTCGCCGTCGGCCCGTCGCTGTACTGCAACGAGTGCCGCTACTGCCGCAACGGCCGCAACAACCTCTGTGACCGGTGGGCCGCGATCGGCGTCACCGTTGCCGGCGGCGCCGCGGAATACGCCGTGGCCCCTGTCGCCAACTGCGTCCGGCTGCCCGAGCATGTCGACGTGGCGAACGCCGCCCTCGTCGAGCCGCTGTCCTGCGCGGTCCGGGGATACGACGTGCTCAACGCCAAGATCGGGGCAAACGTACTCATCTACGGCAGCGGCACCATGGGCCTGATGATGCTGGAGCTGGCCAAGCGCACCGGTGCCGCTTCGGTGGACGTCATCGACCTCAACCCCGAACGCCTCGCCACAGCCGAGAATCTCGGCTGCTCAAGGGCGGCCGCCTCGGCGGAGGAGTTCCAGCAGCCTGCCGGCTGGCAGGTGGTGATCGACGCAACCGGCAACGCGGCCGCCATCCAGGACGGCCTGGACCGCGTCGCGAAGGCGGGGACATTCCTGCAGTTCGGCGTCTCGGACTACGCGACAACGGCCACCATCTCGCCCTATCGCATCTACAACCAGGAAATCACCATCACCGGATCGATGGCCGTCCTGCACAGCTTCGAACGCGCGGCGGACCTCTTCGCAACGGGAGTGCTCGACCCGCAGGTGTTCATCAGCCACCGTCTCCCGCTGGACGACTACCCGCAGGCTCTCGCCCAGTTCGCCGCGGGCCAGGGGCGGAAAATCGTCATAGCGCCCTGACTCAGGCGGCCAGGTTCGGATGCCCCCGACGTGCCCGTGAGAGGGCGTTCTGCGGGAGTTCGGCGGCCCTCGTCAGGTCGCGTATCGATGTGGGGAAGCAGCCTTCGGCTTCCCCACATCACTGTCTCCGACGCATGCGCCCCTGCCCGATCGGCGGTACCGGGAGGTGGTCACCGGCCGTACACGTACCGCAGCATCGTCCGCCGGCGCTCCGGGCTGTGTTCGAGGAACAGCTGGGCCAGCCTTGAGTTCGTCGACCTGCGCGCGCAGGTCGCCCACGCCGTCAAGTCCGCCGCCGCGGCCTGACCACCGTACCGACGAAAGGAAGACGTGGGGGACACTCCGGTCGGTCCCGCGGTCACTCCTCGCTGACCTGTGCAGGGGAGGCCCGGCGGCGGTTTCCCGCGCGCCGGGCCTCCCGTTCACCTCCGGCTCCACTCCTCCGCCAGCAGTTCGTACGACCTCACCCGGTCGGCGTGGTCGTGGGTGATGGTCGTGATGAGCAACTCGTCGGCGCCAGTGGCCTCCTGGAGCCGTGCCAGCCGGTCGGCGACCCGGCCGGGCGAGCCGACGAACTGGGTGTCGGGGCGGTCGCGCACCAGTTCGCGGTCCTCATCGGTCCATGGATGGACGCGGTCCTCCTGCGGGGTCGGATACTCGATGGCCCCCTCGGCCGTGCGGATGCTGCGGACCCACGGGCCGTATCCGGCGGCCATGGCGATGAGCCGGCCCTTGTCCCGGATGCCGAGATACGTGCCGAGTTCGACGGTCCGCTTCAGGAAGGGACCCGCTCTGGTGTGTGCGACCAGGTCCAGGATCTCCGGTACGTCGTCGGGCCCGAGCCGTACCGCTTCCGGAGCGTGCTCGGCCCGCAGCCCGGTGTCGACCAGTTAGACACCCCCGCCGCCACCGACGACCACCCAGCCACCGGGGACACTTTCAACTCCCTTGATCCGTGCAGTGGTTCCGGCCCCCACCAGCGTGCACAGGTCGGCCCACGCGACAGGATCCGCCGGTTCGGCAAGGGCGGCGAAACGCGTAGACGTCGGCCGGATACCGGGCGGCCCGGCCCACCCGTTCCGCGAAGCGAGCCTGCGGTCCGGCCAGCGCGGCCCAGACCGCGTTGTCCAGAAGGTGCATGCCCGGGTTCGCCGGTGCTTCGCCACTCTGAGCGTCGGCCGGACGCGGCACGGCGGCGGAGTCCGTGAGGAACGAGGACGGTGCGGAGGCGGGGTTCTGCTTCACCGGACGCCTTCAGACCGTGGGCAGTGCTGAGGCTTCACCACACCATGTCCAGCAGGCAGTTGAGGGATTAATCATTGCAGCTGCATGAAATTCCGTTCGGGCCATGCCGGGTCGTCCGACGGGAAGCGTGCGTGTCAGAAGCCGATGGTGTCCGCAACGCGGAGTCCTCCGACTCAGCCATCCAGCCGGATGCGAGCTCCGGCTGCTGCGGGAGACACTCGAACTCCCCACTGATGCGCAGCAGTTGACCGTCCTCCTCCCTTCGGACGACAAAACCGCCGAGGCCGTCGAACAACTCCGCCGCAGGAGCCGGCACAGCACGCTGCGGGCCATCTCCTGAAACCGTCGGCGTTGTCTCGGACGAGCCCGGCCAATTCGGCGTTGGCTGCGTCTCTCCTACGGGGAAGCTCTGAACTGGGAGAACGCTGCTTGATGATGACTCAAGAGTTCCCCGGGCCGCACTTCGAGGCCCTTGGCGATATCCAGGACTGTCAGCACTCCTGGCTTGCGCCCACCGGCCAATCGGACGGTGGAGGCCGCCTGGGCTGTGGCAACAAACAGCAGGAGGCGGGGTTTTCGTTTCAGCGGGTGTCCAGCAGGCCGGCGAGCAGTTGGAGTCGTTCGGCGTCGGGGCCGCCGTCTTCGGCGGTGTAGACGATCAGCATCGGACCGGGATCACCTGGCAGCGGGTAGGCGTCCCAGTCAAGGTTCAGTTCCCCGACCAGCGGGTGGTCGACGCGCATCCGGCCACGGGTCGTCTCGTCCACGTCGTGGCGGGCCCACAGGGTGGCGAACTCACCGCTGTGGACCGCGAGTTCACCCACCAGTTCCGCGGCGCGCGGATGGCCCGGATGGGCGGCGACCTGCGCGCGGAGCATCGCGGTCAGCTCGGCGACGGTGGCTGCCCGCTCCGGGCAGGTCTGGTCCGCCTCCGGGTGCAACAGCAGTGCCAGCAGGTTGCGCCGCGCCCGCGGCCGCTGGGTGAACTCGCCCAGCAGCGCCCCGGCCAGCGGACTCCAGGCCAGCACGTCCAGGAAACGGCCGACGACCAGCGCGGGCACGGGCATGGTGTGCAGCAGCCGCAGCGTGGTGGGCGGCACCTCCTCC
>NZ_JAPWHT010000294.1:0-13148 GCF_027270795.1 Streptomyces sp. ActVer | reverse complement strand
GGGCCGTGCTCGGCCGTTGCGGTGCAGTAGTCGGTGGGCGGGGGCGTCGAGTTCCCGGAGGTTCGCGTGGTGTGGGTCACATCGCGAGGCGCATATCGGGGCTCCGGTCATCCGGGCGTCCGTGGACTGGCACGATGCTCGCCATGACCTCCGGGATCGCCTTCCGCCTCGCGCGTGCCGCCGTGTTCGCGGCCGTGTGCGTGGTGTCGGCGGCCCTGGGGCACGCGCTGATGTCCGGGGCGGGTCTGCCGTGGTGGGCCGTCGGGTACGCGTTCGCCGCGACGACGGCCGCCGCGTGGTGGCTCACCGGGCGGGAGCGCGGCGTCGGGCTGGTGACCGGGGCCACGGTCGTGGCGCAGCTCGGGCTGCACCAGTTGTTCGGACTTGCCCAGCGGGCGCGCTCGTCGGGCATCTTCATGTCCACGTCGTCCATGGACGCGGGCGGCCATACGCACCCGATGGGCCCCGGTCCGGCGGACACCCTGCTCATGGGTGGTGACGTCGGCATGTTCGCGGCCCACCTGCTCGCCGCGGTTGTCTGCGGTCTGTGGCTGTGGCGCGGCGAGGAGGCCGCGTTCCGTACGGCGCGGGCGATCGCGTACCGGACCGGCCGACTGCTCGGCACCGCGCTCTTCGAGCCGTTGCAGCGGGCGTTGCGGGTGTCGGCGGCCATGCGGCCGGCCGGGCCCGTACGGACCCCCGTGTTCGTCCCGGTGCGCCGGCTGCGCGGAGTTCTGCTGGAGTACGCCGTCACGCGGAGAGGTCCGCCGGTCGCACCGGCCGCCCGCTGACCGCCCGTCCCGCCACCGGTGACGGGCGGATCCGCGGCGTACGTGCCTGCCGTCGGCGAACGGCTCGCGTGCCCGGCGACCAAGCCCCGGTCCTCCTCGTAGGCCGGTCCCGGTCCAACTCGTCGGCCGAGATCCTGGTCCTCCTCGTAGGCCGGTCCCGGTCCAACTCGTCGGCCGGGATCCTGGTCCTTCTCGTACTGCGCCCAGGCGTCGTGCGAAGCCACGCGCGCGTGCCGTTGCCGTAGGCCCACGCGCGCGTGCGATGGCCCCTTGGTCCACGCGAGGCCCACGCGCGCGTGCCTCACGCGCACACCTCCGGGCCGCGCGGGCCGTACGCCGCACTCCTCACTCCGCGCTTCCCTTCACCGAAGGACCACTTGCGATGGCTACTGCCCTGCTTCAGGCACACGATGACGAACGGATCACCCGCTGGGCCCTGGCCGCCGGAGCCGGCGACCCCGACGCGGTCGAGCGGTTCGTGCGGGCCACCCACCGGGACGTATGGCGTTTCGTGGCCCACCTCAGCGGCGATGTGCACGGCGCCGACGACCTCACCCAGGAAACGTTCCTCCGCGCGCTGACCGCTCTGCCGGGGTTCTCCGCCCGCTCCAGCGCCCGCAGTTGACTGCTGGCGATCGCCCGCCGCACGGTGGCCGACCGGTTCCGCACGGCAGCAACGCGGCCGCGGCTGTCCGACACCGGCGACTGGCAGACGGCCGCCGAGCGCGCACAGCCGCGCGGGCTGCCCGGATTCGACGAGGGCGTGGCCCTCCTCGACCTCCTGGAGACCCTGGACGCCCCTCGCCGCGAGGCGTTCGTCCTGACCCAGCTGGCGGGCCTGCCGTACGCGGACGCCGCGTCGGCGGTGGGCTGCCCCGTCGGGACCGTACGGTCGCGGGTCGCGCGCGCCCGGGAGAGCGTGACGGCGTTGCTGGAGGCCGCGGGGTAGGCACCCGGGGCGGGGATCAGGCGGGTCCGGGAGGGAACCAGGGGAGGATCCGGAGTCCAGTGAGACGCGACACCCTCGCTCCCCTCCAGAGAGCCGCCTCGCACCGCGGCATTCCGCTTGGCATCCTGGCGCGATGGCTTCTCCCAGTGACCCCGTGCCCTCGTCCCTCAGCGACCAGGTGGAGGAACTGCTCTCCCGTACGGGCCCGTTGCCGATCGTCGCCGCCGGTGATCCGGTGCTGCGGCGCGCGGCCGAGCCCTTCGACGGCCAGCTGGACCCGGCGCTCCTCGCGCGCTTCGTCGCGGCCCTGCGCGACACGATGCACGCGGCACCGGGCGTCGGGCTGGCCGCACCTCAGGTCGGCGTACCGCTGCGCCTCGCGGTCGTCGAGGACCCGGCGCCGGTGCCGGACGAGATCCGCGAGGCACGCGGCCGGGTGCCCCTGCCCTTCCGCGTGCTGGTCAACCCGGTGTACGAGCCGGTGGGTCCCGCCCGCGCCGCGTTCTTCGAGGGCTGTCTGAGCGTGCCGGGCTGGCAGGCGGTGGTGGCCCGGCCCGCCGAGGTGCGACTGCTGGCCCAGGACGAGCACGGCCGCCCGCTGGACGAGGTGTTCACGGGCTGGCCCGCCCGCATCGTCCAGCACGAGACGGACCACCTGAACGGCACCCTCTACCTGGACCGCGCCGAACTGCGCTCCCTCTCCTCCAACCAGGCGATGGCGGAACGCTGGTCCCACCCGACACCGAGCCAGGCGGCCACGGCCCTCGGCTTCGACCTGCCCGAGCAGGACTGAGGCCGCGCGCCCCTTGAGTGCCCGCAGGGCCACTCAAGGGGCGCGGGACTGTATCGATATGCGGCTCCGCCGCGTGGGCGCGACCAGCCACAACGAACCCGCAGCCAAAGACGCGCACCCCAGCGGAGCGCTCACGCGTCCCGGTACGCCTCCAGCAACCTCAGCCACACCTCACTCACCGTCGGATACGCCGGCACCGCGTGCCACAGCCGGCTCACCGGGACCTCGCCCGCGACCGCGATCGTGGCGGAGTGGAGCATTTCACCGACGCCGGGGCCGACGAAGGTGACACCACGGAGGGTCTCGGTGTCGAGGTCCACGATCATGCGGGCGCGTCCGCGGTAACCCTCTCCGTAGAGGCCGGCGCCGGCGACCGAGGAGAGGTCGACGTCGACCGCCCGGACCCGGTGACCGGCCTGTTCGGCCTCGGCGAGGGAGAGACCGACGGCGGCGGCCTCCGGATCGGTGAAGACGACCTGGGGAACGGCCGCGTGGTCGGCGGTCGCCGCGTGGGCGCCCCAGGGGTCGGTCTCCAGGAGCGGGACACCGGCCGCGCGGGCCGCGATGGCGGCGCCGGCGATACGGGCCTGGTACTTGCCCTGGTGGGTGAGGAGGGCTCGGTGGTTGACGTCGCCGACCGCGTAGAGCCAGTCGCTGCCCGTCACCCGGCAGCTGTCGTCGACCGACAGCCAGGAACCGGGGTCCAGGCCGATCGTCTCGAGTCCGAGGTCGTCGGTGCGCGGGGCGCGGCCGGTGGCGAAGAGGATCTCGTCGGCCTCGATGCGGTCGCCCGCGGAGGTGGTGACCACGACCGTCGTGCCTTCCCGGGTCACCGCCTCGACCGACGTGCCCGTGCGCACGTCCGCGCCCGCCTCCGTCAGTGCCTCGGCGACCAGCTCCCCGGCGAAGGGCTCCATACGGGGCAGCAGGCCCTTGCCGCGGACGAGGACCGTGACCTTCGAGCCGAAGGCCTGCCAGGCGGTGGCCATCTCCACGCCGACGACCCCGCCGCCGACGACCACGAGGCGGCCCGGCACGGCGTGCGCGCTGGTGGCTTCGCGGCTGGTCCAGGGCTTGACCTCGGCGATTCCGGGCAGGTGGGGCACGACGGCACGGGTGCCGGTGCTGACGGCCACGGCGTGTCGGGCGGTCAGGACGTGCCGCTCCCCGTCGGGGCCCTCGACCGTGACCCGGCGTGGCCCGGCGAGCCGTCCGTGTCCGCGGTAGAGATCGACACCGATGCCGTCGAGCCACCGGACCTGGCCGTCGTCCTTCCAGTGCGAGGTGTATTCGTCACGATGGGCGAGGACCGCGCCGACGTCGAGGGGGCCCTGCACGGCCTGGCTGAGGCCCGGCACGTGGCGTGCGTCCGCACGGGCGAGGACCGAGCGCAACAGGGCCTTGCTGGGCATGCACGCCCAGTAGGAGCACTCGCCGCCGACCAGTTCGCTCTCCACGATCGCAGTGGAGAGGCCTGCCGCGCGGGCGCGGTCGGCGACGTTCTCCCCCACGGGCCCGGCCCCGAGCACCACGACGTCGTACGCGATGGATTCCGATTCCGTCATGGGGTCAGTCTGGTGCTTGGTGTGGGCCGTGGCCACACGGGTACGTGCGCGGAATACGCCACTGATCGACGCCGTTGTGGACATCGGCAAGGCCCCGACCCCAGGAAGAGGGATTCAACGCCATGAGCAGCACCGTGGAGCTCACCAAGGACAACTTCGACCAGCTGGTCACGGACAACGAATTCGTCCTGATCGACTTCTGGGCGTCCTGGTGCGGCCCGTGCCGCCAGTTCGCCCCGGTCTACGAGAAGGCGGCGGAGTCCAACCCCGACCTGGTCTTCGGCAAGGTGGACACCGAGGCACAGCCGGAGCTGGCCGCGGCCTTCAACATCCAGTCGATTCCGACGCTGATGATCGTCCGTGACCAGGTGGCCGTCTTCGCCCAGCCCGGGGCGCTGCCCGAGGCCGCCCTTGAGGACGTCATCGGACAGGCCCGGAAGCTGGACATGGACGAGGTCCGCAAGTCCATCGCGGAGCAGGGCCAGCAGGCTCAGTGAGCCGCCGGCGCCGCTGAGGCCCGCCGATCCGCCGGTGCCCCTGGCGGGCCCAGTACCTCGTCGGCGCCCCTAGAAGGGGTAGCCCGCCACGTCCCCTCGCACCGTCGTCCAGCGCAGGTCGGTGAAGGCCTCCAGGTTGGCCTCGCCGCCGAACCTGGCGCCGGTGCCGGAGGCGGCGATGCCGCCGAAGGGCGCGACGGCCTCGTCGTTGACGGTCTGGTCGTTGATGTGGACGATCCCGGTGGGGACGCGCTCGGCGAGGTCGAGGCCACGCGCGGTGTCCCGGGTGACGATGCCCAGCGAGAGGCCGTACGGCCCGTCGGACGCAAGGGCGGCGGCCTCGTCGACGGTGCTGAACGAGCGTACCGGCGCGACCGGGCCGAAGACCTCCTCGGCGTACGCGGGGGTCGAGTCGTCGACTCCGGCGAGGACCGTCGGACGGTAGAACAGCCGGTCATGGGTGCCGCCGGCAGCGAGCTTCGCGCCGCGTGCGGTGCTGGACTCCACCAGGCCGTGGATCTTGGCGAGCTGGGCGTCGTCGATGATCGGCCCGAGGTGCACCTGCTCCCGGTGCGGGTCTCCGACGGCCAGCGAGTCGGCCTTCGCGGCGAGCCGCTCGATGTACTCGTCGTAGAGCGAGGCGTGGACGAGGTGGCGGCCGGTGGTCATGCAGATCTGGCCCTGGTGGAAGAACGAGCCCCAGGCTGCCGTGGAGATCACCGCGTCGATGTCGGCGTCCTCCAGCACGATCAGCGCGGAGTTGCCGCCCAACTCCAGGTGTACGCGCTTGAGATGGCGCCCCGCGGCCTCACCCACCGCCCGCCCGGCGGCGGTTGAGCCCGTGAACGAGATCACCGGCACCTGCGGGTCGGCGACCAGCGCCTGCCCGGCCTCCGGGCCTCCGGGCAGCACGTGCAGCAGCCCTTCCGGCAGGCCCGCCTCGGCGAAGACCGCGGCGAGCGCGAGGCCGCCGCAGACCGCGGTGCGCGGGTCCGGCTTCAGTACGACGCCGTTGCCGAGCGCGAGCGCAGGGGCCACCGAGCGGATCGAGAGGATCAGCGGGGCGTTGAAGGGCGAGATGACTCCCACGACGCCGACCGGGACACGCCGTGTGTACGACAGCCGGGCCGCCTCGGAGGGCAGGACCTGCCCTGCCGGACGCGACGCGAGCGCGGCCGCCTCGTAGCACTCCTGGGCCGCGACATGCAGTTCGAAGTCGGCCTTGCCGGGGATGGAGCCGGACTCGCGCACGATCCAGTCGCGCAGCTCGTCGGCGTGCTCGGTGAACAGGTCGCCGGCCTTGCGCAGGACGGCGGCGCGGACGAAGTGCGGGGCGCGGGCCCATTCCGCCTGGGCCGCACGGGCGGTCCCGGCGGCTGCCGTGACGTCCTCGGCGGAGGCGAGCGTGACGGTGCCGTGCGGGTCGCCGGTCGCGGGCTCCGTGCGGGCGTACTCACCGCCCGACAAGCTGGGGGACTGCCAGTTCTCCGGGTCGAGCAGCGGCATGACGGCTCTCCGTTCGGTCAGTGGACACCGGTGGGACCCACAGCGCGAACGGTGGCCGCGAGCGGAAGTCCCGTGTAGTTCGCGGCCAGTTCGGCGGCCGCGGGGCGGGATGCCGCGATCCGATGCAGTCGCGCGAGCTGCAGCCGGTCCTCGAAGGCATCCCCATCTGGTTGAGCGTGCAACATCTTAGTCATGTCGTACGAGAAGCGCGTCGCCTGCCAGACCCGTTCGAGGCACAACTCCGAGTAGGAGTCGAGGAGTTGGGTCGATCCAGAGCGGTGGAGCTCGGCGAAGCCGCGGGCCAGGACCCGGACGTCGGACACGGCCAGGTTCAGCCCCTTGGCACCCGTCGGCGGCACGATGTGCGCGGCGTCCCCGGCGAGGAAGAGGCGTCCGTGGCGCATCGGCTCGTGAACGTAACTCCGCATCCCGGTAACCGACTTGGAGGTGATCGGGCCGCGCTCCAGCCGCCAGTCGCCGACGATCGCGAAGCGTGCGTCGAGCTCGTCCCAGATGCGTTCGTCGGGCCACTCGTCGGCGTCCGTGCCGTTCGGGACCTGCAGATACAGCCGTGACACCGACGTCGAGCGCATGCTGTGCAGCGCGAAGCCTCCCGGGCCGCGCGCGTAGATCAACTCCTCGCAGGAGGGCGCCACGTCGGCCAGGATCCCGAGCCAGGAGTAGGGGTACTCGTGCTCGTACGTGCGGCTGACGGCGGCCGGGAAGGCATCGCGGGCGATGCCGTGGAAACCGTCGCAGCCGACCACGTAGTCGCAGGTGAGGGCCTGTTCGCGGCCGTCGTGCGCAAAGCGCACGAGGGGTGCGCCGCCGCCCGGCTCCTCGACCGCGTTCTCGACGGCGAGCACCTCGGCCTCGAACAACAGCGGCGGTCCGTCAGCGAGTTGGAGTTCCACGAGGTCCTTCACGATCTCCGTCTGGGCGTAGATCGTGACGGTGCGGCCGCCGGTGAGCACGGGAAAGTCGATGCGGTGCCGCTCGCGGTCGAAGCGCAGCTCGATGCCGTTGTGGACCAGCCCCTCGGCCTCCAGCCGGTCGGCGGCGCCGCACTCGCGCAGGGCGTCCACCGTGCCCTGCTCCAGCATCCCGGCGCGCTGCCGCTGCTCGACGTACGCGCGGGTCCTGCTCTCCAGGACGACGCAGTCGATCCCCGTCCGGTGCAGCAGCCGGGCCAGCAGGAGCCCGGCCGGGCCTCCGCCGATGATGCCGACCGTGGTCCGCATGACGCGCCTCCCAGGTGTTCAGCTCGATTCGCGGTGCACGACCGTCGCTCCCAGCACCTCGTGCGCCTCCGGCGGGGCGCCGGGCTCACGCACCGCGCGGTCGACCAGCTCGGCGAGCTCCCGTCCGGACGGCAGGTCGATGTGGACGGTGCTCAGCCTCGGACGCAGCAGCCGGCCGAGCATCAGGTCGTCGGCGCCGATGACAGCAGTGTCCCCCGGGATGCCGATGCCTTCATCCTGAAGGGCGCGCATCAGCAGCATCGCGTACTCGTCGTTGTAGGCGAACACGGCATCCAGGCCCAACGAGCGCCAGCGTCCGGCGAGTTGGGACGCGGCCTCCTCGTCGTAGGCGAGCGACACCTCGGTCACGGACGCGTCCGTGCCGCTGAGGGCCTGCCGTACGCCTTCGAAACGGGGCTTGGAGAAGATCTCCAGGCCGGGATCCTCGGGCACCACGACCCCGACACGGCGGTAGCCGCGGGCCCGCAGGTGGGCGCCCGCGCTGCGGCCGACCTCGTGATGGTCCATGATCAGGGCGTGCGCGCCCTCGACCCGGTCGGGGCCGAGGGTGACGACGGCCCGGGCGCCGGAGCGCTTGAGGACGGCCACGCCCTCCGTGCCGAGTCCGCTGCCGGGCACGAGCACGGCGACCGGGCGCAGTTCGGCCCAGGCGCGGGCCGCCTCGTCGCCCTGGAGACCGACACTGCCGTACTGCACGACGGTGTAGTCGAGTCGGCTCAGGGCCCACTGGAGTTCGTTGAAGAACTGGCTGTAGAGCGGGCCCACGGGCACGTCGGGCGCGGGCATCAGGACCATGCGGCTGTGCCCCGCGCGCAGGCTGCGGGCCGCGGCGTGCGGGACGTACCCGAGCTCCTTGGCCGCCTGATGGACACGGCGACGGGTGGGCTCGCTGATCCGTACGGCGCTGGTGTTGTTCAGGACGTAGGAGACGGTCGCGCGCGAGACCCCCGCCAGGCGGGCCACATCGGCACTCGTGGGCACGGAGTGCGGCGCGGGCGACGTAGGGGCGGATGTTTTCGGTATCTGCACCATGACGTACGGCATCTTTGCAGAAGCCGGGCACGGGCTCGGGGCCGGGGGCGCCGCGGGTGCCGGACGTCCGGCGCGGCGACCCCGGGCCCGGTGCGGCCCAAGTCCGGGTCCTACTGGGGCAGTTCCGTACGCGTCACGCGCGCGACCAGGTCGATCCATCCCGCCTCCAGGCGCTCCATCGACATCCCGCACTCCTCGGTCAGGTGGTGGATGAGGGCTGGGTCGAGATAGCCCATCAGGGCCTGGGTGAGGAGGGCGCAGTCGGCGTCGGGCACCGCCTGCCGCAGCAGCAGGGTGACGTGACCGGCCAGAAAACGCGTAGGCGGGATGGAGTAGCGGCGGGCCGCTTCCGGCTGGGCCGCCAGCTGGAGCTCCAGGTGGTCGGCCGCCTGACGCAGGACGGCCAGACCGAACGCCCGCAGCCGGTCGACGGGCGGCGCCCCGGGACCCAGCGGCGGAGGCCCGCTGAGGAAGGCGGCCTGGAGCTGTTTCGCGGAGTGGTCGAGCAGGGCCGTCAGCAGGCCGGTGCGGTCGCCGAAACGGCGGAAGACCGTCCCTTTGCCCACCGAGGCGGCCACGGCCACCGCTTCCATCGTGACGCCGGCCGCGCCGTGCTCCTCGATCAGCCGCGTGGCCGCCTCCAGCAGCCGAGCCCGGTTCCGCGCCGCGTCGGCGCGCAGGCAGGGCTCGTCCTCGGCGGAGCCGAGCTCCAGCAGGACGGGCTCGCCGGTCGATTCCTGAGGCTTCGGCAGGGGCGGCAGGGAGGCGGACATGAACACAGCGTATCGCCCCGGGAAGAAAACTGGACCGTGGTCCGTTTAGCTGCTACAACTTTAAACGGACCCCGGTCCGGATCGTAACGGCAATGTTTCACCCCCCTTGGAGTTCCCCATGTCTGTTCGCATCCTCGCGCTCGTCGGCAGCCTCCGCGCCGGCTCCCACAACCGCCAGCTCGCCGAGGCCTCCGTCAAGCTCGCCCCCGAGGGCGCGGAGATCAACCTGTTCGAGGGCCTCGCCGAGATCCCCTTCTACAACGAGGACATCGACGTGGAGGGCAACGTCCCGGCCGCCGCCGCCCGGCTGCGCGAGGCCGCGGCCTCCGCCGACGCCCTGCTGCTCTTCTCGCCCGAGTACAACGGCACCATCCCGGCCGTCCTGAAGAACGCCATCGACTGGCTGTCCCGCCCGTACGGCGCGAGCGCCCTGAAGGACAAGCCCCTCGCGGTCGTCGGCACCGCCTACGGCCAGTTCGGCGGCGTCTGGGCGCAGGACGAGACCCGCAAGGCCGCGGGCATCGCCGGCGCCAAGGTCCTTGAGGACATCAAGCTCTCGATCCCCGGCTCCGTGGTCCGCTTCGCCGAGACGCACCCGGCCGACGACACCGAGGTCGCCGCCCAGCTCACCGAGGTCATCGGCCGCATCCACGGCGAGGCCGGCGCACCCGTCGCCGCCTGACGACGACAGACTCCCGCGGCTCGCCGCGAGGGCGGGAGGGGGCCGGAGCCGAACTGGTTCCGGCCCCCTCCCGTACGTTCGTCCGGTGGCCGCCTCCCGGCACCACCGGCCCCCACAGCCCGGCCGAACCCTCGTCCGGCCCGGAAGGCAGCGGTTCACGATGACGATGACGACGACGCCCGACCCGGCCCCCGTCCCCGCCACGCCGCCGAAGCTGGTGGCCACCGACCTGGACGGAACGCTGCTGCGCAGCGACGGGACCCTCTCCGGGCGGACGGCGGCCGCGCTCGCGGCGGCCGAGGCGGCCGGGATCCGTCTCGCCCTCGTCACCGGTCGTCCCCCGCGCGGCCTTCCCGCCCTGCACCGCGACATCGGCCGGCACTTCGCCGTCACCGCCAACGGCGCCGCCGTGTACGCACCCGACGGCACGCCCGTACGGCTGTCACCGTTCCCGGCCGCCTCGGTGGCCCCGCTCGTGGCGCGCGTCCGCGCGGCGGTGCCGGGCGTGTCCTTCGCCTTCGAGTACGAGACGGTCTTCGGCCACGAACCGGCGTACCCCGCATGGTCGTACGGGGAGTCCGAGGTCGAACTGATCGGCAGCGCCGAGGAGTTGCTGGCGAAGGACCCCGACCGTCCGGTCCTCAAGATCCTGGCGCACCATCCGACGCTGTCGTTGCGCGACTTCCATACGCGGGCGCGTGTCAGCGCGGGCACGGACGCCGAGACCACGCACTCCACGGGGCTCGCGCTCGTGGAGTTCAGCGCGCCGGGGGTCACCAAGGCCAGCGCGCTGACGGCCTGGAGCGCGGGGCTCGGCATACGTCCCGACGACATCGCCGCGTTCGGCGACATGCCCAACGACCTGCCCATGCTCAGGGCGGTGGGCCGACCGTACGCCATGGCCAACGCCGATCCCGAGGTCAGGAGGGTGGCGCGGTTCCACACCGCCTCCAACGACGAGGACGGGGTGGCCCGGATGCTGGAACAGTTCGTCGCACTGGTACGCCGCCGGCCCGCGTAGGCGGCGCACCCGAGGCCGCTCGGGTCGGACCGCGCCCGAAGTCCTGCGGGTCAGGCCGATCATGGTGGTCTGGCCGCGCCAGAAGCCTTGCGGTTCAGCCGAGTTCGGCCAGGCGCTCGACCGCCGGGGCCACCCTTCGCTCGATCCACTCGGCGGGCTCGTCCACACGCGGGCCGAGGATCACGGTCTCGATGCCGAGCTTGGCGTAGCCCTCCAGCTCCCGGGTGAAGGCGTCGAGTTCCGCCCCGCCCCGCGGGTCGCCCGAGTGGGTGAGCGTCTTGTGGATGTCGGCGTACTCGCGCCCCACGGCGTCGCAGTGCCCGCGCAGGACGTCCAGCTTGTGCGCGACCTCCTCCGGGGTCGAGGCGAAGAGGTTGCAGGCGTCCCCGTACTGGGCGACCAGCCGGAGGGTCTTCTTCTCGCCGCCCCCGCCGATCATGATCCGCGGACGCGGAGTGCTCACCGGCGCCGGTACGCACAGGGTCTCGGCGAGCCGGTAGTGCTTGCCCTCGAAGGGACCGTCGGCCGCCGGGTCCCACATCTGCAGGCAGATCCGCAGGGTCTCCTCAAGACGCTCGAAGCGCTCCGCGAGCGGCGGGAACGGCACGCCCAGGCCCTCGTGCTCGCGGCCGTACCAGGCCGCTCCGATGCCCAGGGTGGCCCGGCCGCCGGACAGGACGTCGAGCGTGGTGGCGATCTTGGCGAGCAGTCCGGGATGGCGGTACGTCACGCCTGTCACCAGCGTGCCGAGCTGGACCGTGGAGGTGTGGGCCGCGAGGAAGCCGAGGGTCGTGTAGGCCTCCAGCATGTCGCTCTCGGCGCCGCCGTTGAACTCCATCTGGAAGTAGTGGTCCATGACCGACATCCAGCTCACGCCGGCCGCCTCGGCGGCGGCGCCCGCGGCGGCCAGCTCGGGACCGAGCGCGGCCGCGCCCCGGGGGTGGTTGAACCGGTTGATGTGTACGCCGACCCGCATGTCCGTCTCCGTCACCCTGGGCTCACCGTCGGACCGTCACCGACTGTCATGACGGTAGATCTTGGAGCACGCTCGAAGTCAAGGCCCGACGTGCCGTCCGACCGGCGGGAGCGGTACCACGGACGGGCGAATCACCACCCCGGCGAGGGAAGTTGCCCTTCCCGTACCGCTGGGCCCGCCTTGACGTTACCGTTCAGTAGACAACGCGCTCCCGGAGGTGGCCGTATGACTCCCGACCGTGCCGCGGGTCTCGCGGAGTGTGCCCGCGCCCTGGCCGAGGGAACGGTGTCCTCGCGGACGCTCGTCGAGGAGGCCCTCGCCCGGATCGAGGCCTCTCAGGGCACGCTCAACGCCTTCCGGCTGGTGCGTGCCGAGGCCGCGCTCGCCGAGGCCGACGCCGCGGACAAGGAGCTGGCGGCGGGCGAACGCCGACCGCTGCTCGGGGTGCCGGTGGCGGTCAAGGACGACATGGACGTGGCGGGCGAGCCGACCGCGTTCGGCTGCCGCGGGGAGTTCCCGCCGGTGGCCGAGGACGGCGAGGCGGTACGGCGGCTGCGGGCGGCCGGGGCCGTGGTCGTCGGCAAGACCAACACCTGCGAGTTCGGCCAGTGGCCCTTCACCGAGGGGCCGGCCTTCGGCGAGACCCGCAACCCGTGGCACACCGGGCACACGCCGGGCGGTTCGTCCGGCGGTTCGGCGGCCGCGGTCGCGGCCGGTCTGGTGCCCGCCGCGCTGGGCTCGGACGGCGCGGGCTCGGTGCGGATCCCGGCCTCCTGGACGCATCTGATCGGCATCAAGCCGCAGCGCGGCCGCATCTCGACCTGGCCGCGCGCGGAGTCCTTCCACGGCATCACGGTCAACGGCACGCTCGCCCGTACGGTCGAGGACGCCGCGCTGCTGCTGGACGCGGCGAGCGGCAGCCACGAGCGCGATCTGCACCGCCCGTCCCCGCTGCGCGTGTCGGACGCGGTGGGCCGGGACCCGGGCAGGCTGCGCATCGCGCTCTCGCTGAAGCCGCCGTTCACGGCACTGCCCGCACGGCTGCGGCCCGACGTACGCGCCCGGGTCCTCGCGCTCGCGGAGCGGCTGACCGCGCTCGGCCACGAGGTCGAGGAGGCCGATCCGCCGTACGGGCAGATCGGGCTGGCCTTCGTCCCGCGCGCCACCGCCGGGATCGCCGAGCGGGTCCGCGAGACGCCTCATCCCGACCTGTTGGACCGCCGCACCCTGGAAGCCGCACGGCTGGGCCGGCTGCTCGGCGGGGCCCCGCTGCGGCTGGCCCGGCGAGCCGAGGCGAGGCT
>NZ_JAPWHT010000293.1:0-13155 GCF_027270795.1 Streptomyces sp. ActVer | reverse complement strand
GGACATGGAGAAGACGGTCCCGATGGACCGCCTGGTCTGTGGCGACGTGGGCTACGGCAAGACGGAGATCGCGGTCCCCCACGCGCGCGTGCCGGTGCCGAAGCGGCCGGCAGGAGCAGCTCCCACGCGGCGGCCCACTCCGCCGCTCCGGGCGTATCCGGACTGGTCCCCGATGACGTCATGGAAGTGGACCTTAAACCGGGCCGCCGCCCTTCATAGCGTCACGGGCATGAACGCCACCACCACCCGCGGAGCCCTGCTCGCCGCCCTCGCCTGCGTCCTCGTCGGAGGCTCCTTCACCGCCAACAGTGTCCTGGGCCACTACCCGTACGCGGGCGGTCAGTTCGTCCGCTACGGCCTCGCCTGTCTGCTGCTCCTGCCCCTGGTCGGCAGGGGCGGCGCGGCACCCCTGCGCACCCTGACGCCGGCCCAGTGGACCCGGCTCGCGCTGCTCGCGGCCGTCGGTATGGTCGGATTCAACCTTGCCGTGATCGCGGCCGAACGCACCGCGGAACCCGCGGTGCCGGGTGTCTTCGTAGGCTGCGCCCCGGTCGTCGTGGCCGTTCTCGTACCTCTCCTGGAGGGCCGTCGGTCCCAACGGATCGTCCTGTACGGGGCGTTGCTGGTGGCCTGCGGTGCCTTCGCCGTCCAGGGGTGGGGACGCGCCGACGGAGCCGGAATCGCCTTCTCCTTGTGCGCGCTCGTCGGGGAGGTCGGCTTCGCGGTGCTCGCCGTGCCCGTGCTGCGGCCGCTCGGACCGCGACTGCTGTCCGCCACCGTGTGCGGAGTCGCGGCCGTCGAGTCGGCGGTGGCCGGGGTGATCGTCGACGGCCGCGCTTGGCTGCGGACGCCCGACACCACCGAGACCGCCGCCCTGCTGTGGCAGGCGGTGATCGTCACGGTCATCGGCTTCGTCTGCTGGTACATGGGCATGCAGCGCATCGGCCCGGAGCGCGCCACGCTCTTCTCCGGGCTCATCCCCGTCGCGGCGGCCTGCACGGCCCCGCTCGTCGGAACGGGCTCCTACGGGACGCCCCAGGCCGTCGGCAGCGCCCTGGTCGGTGCCGGAGTCGCCCTGGGGGCGGGCGCGTTGAGCCGGTGGCCGCGAGGCAGGTCAGCGGCTGCCGTCCAGGACGACCCGGGCGACCAGCGCCGGATCGTCGTTCATCGGGACGTGCCCACAGCCGGGCAGCCGCACCAGCCGGGCCCGCGGAATGACCTGCTTGGCCCGGATCCCCTGGCGGCGCACCAGAATCCGGTCCCGGGTGCCCCACGCGACGGTGACGGGAAGTCCGGGGACGTCGTCGGAGAACTGCACCGACCCACCGGCCCTGAGCGTCTCGGCGAATCCCTGGGCATTGGCCAGCGCGAGGGTCTCGGCGACGACCGCCTCGGGTGAACGGCGGGCCGGGCGCGCGTAGATGCTGCTGGTCAGCACGGTGCGGCCCGCCGCCGACCGGGACAGGCGCTCGACCATCGGCAGCGGCATGCTCCGCGCGGCCGCCCGCATCGCCTGCAGCAGACCGAACGCGTACCGCCGCTCGACGGGAGACCAGAATCCGGCGGGCGACAGCGCCGTGACGGACCGTACGAGCTTCTCGCGGCCCAGCTCCAGGGCGAGCAGCCCGCCCAGGGAGTTGCCCGCCACATGCGGCCGGTCGAGCTCCAGCGCCTCGCACAGCCCGCTGGGCGCGGCGTTCATCGTCGACAGGTCGTGGGCGAGTCCGTCCGGCAGCGCGGGCGACTCGCCGAAGCCGGGCAGGTCCACCGCGATCACGTCCCGCTCGGCCGCCAGGATGTCGACGACCGGGTCCCATGCCTGCCGGTGGTGGCCTATCCCGTGCAGCAGCAGGAGCGGTTCGCCGCTGCCCACGCGCGCGTACGCGAGGGTCACGGTCCGCGGGCCACGCGGAGAGGGGACGCTGAAGGAGACCGTGGCGGACATGGAGCTGCTCCTCGTCTGATGACCGGCTGACTCCTAGACACCTTGTCAGCAATTACTACCGACGGGTAGCCCCCGGATGTCGTCAACCTCCCGGGCGCAGGGCCCTCAACGCCTTCCGCACACCTCTCGACCGGTGCCGTACGCGGGGCCGGAGTGTGCGGGACCACCCGTTATTCGCCTGGACACGACCCGACACGTCGGGTTGGGATGGTGCCGTGGCTACCGACACCGTGACCGAGGTATTCGAAGAACACCGGCCCGTCCTGACGGGCGTCGCCTATCGCATGCTCGGCCGGGTGGCCGACGCCGAGGACGTGGTCCAGGAGGCATGGCTGCGCTGGTCCGGCGCCGACCGCTCCGACGTACGCGAACCGCGCGGATACCTGGTGCGCGTCACGACGCGGCTCGCCATCGACCGGCTGCGGCAGGTCCAGTCCCGCAAAGAGGCCTACGTGGGGCCCTGGTTGCCCGAGCCGTACGTCACCGACTTCGGGGCCACCGTCCCCGACACGGCGGAGCGTGCGGTGCTCGCCGACTCCGTCTCCCTGGCCGTACTCGTCGTCCTGGAGTCCCTGTCGCCGCTGGAACGCGCGGTGTTCGTGCTCCGGGAGGCCTTCGGCTATCCGTACGCGGACATCGCCATCACGCTCGACCGCAGCGAGTCCGCGGTGCGACAGCTCGCCGGGCGGGCCCGTCGGCACGTCGAGGAGAAGCGGCCGCGCTACGAGGTCGACCCCGCCGAACAGCGCGATCTCACCGAACGGTTTCTCGCCGCCGCGACGGAGGGCGATATCGAGGGGTTGATGTCCCTACTGGCCCCCGACGTACGCCTGGTGGGCGACAGTGGCGGCCTGGCCCAGGCGCCGCTGCGGGTCCTGGAGTCGGCCGACAAGGTGGGCCGCTTCATCGCCGGAATCTCACAGAAGGGCGTTGCGGACGCGTCGTTCCGCTTCCTGGAGGTCAACGGCGGACCGGCGCTCCTGGTGCTGTCCGACGACAAGCCCGACAGTGTCCTCCAACTGGACGTCGTGAACGGCCGGATCCAGTGCGTCTACATCATCCGCAACCCTGAGAAGCTGCTGTCGCTCGCCGTCGACTGACACGATCCGCCCGGCCCGAGCCCCCGTCCACCAGGCGGGGGCTTTGCCTTTGTGTCACCGATACGGCGCATCGCGAACGCCGCATGAACGCTCTGTGTAAACACGTCTGTGCGAGCTGTAACGGATCGAGGATTGGTCTTGACCAAGGGTTGAGGCCGCCATATGGTCGCAGGGATAGTGCAGGAACCTTTAATAAACAAGGGCGTTAAAAGCCGCCGAGACACGGCGATTGCGGAGGACACGGTGGGGACCACGCAGTTGGATACGGTGCCGGAGCCCAAGTACTGGCATCTCAAGACCGTGCTCAGCGAAGCACTGGACTCCGAGTTCTCGGTGGGCGAGATCCTGCCCAACGAGCGTGATCTCGCAGCCCGGTTCGGCGTCGCCAGGGCCACGCTCCGCCAGGCCCTGGAGCAGCTCGAACTGGAAGGCCGGCTCCAGCGCCGCCGCGGAGTCGGCACGACCGTGGCACCGCCGCGCATGGGCGTGGCCGTCGGCCCCGAGCAGCACACGTGGCCGGGCGCGGCCGGCGACGCCTGGCAGCTCGCGGACTGCGCGGTGGCGGTCCCGCCCTCGGCGGTGGCGAAAGCCCTGGAGACCGAACCCGACGAGCAGGTGCACATCGTGCGCCGCTCCCGGGTGACGCACGGTCAGCCCGTCGCCGCCGAACTGCTCTACATCCCGGCCGCCTCGGTGCCCGACCTCTCCGGAATCGACGCGCCCTCGGGAGCGGCACGCGCGCGTGCCGTGCTGCGCGAACTCCAGCGCCTCGGCCTGGAGAGCCAGGACCGCTCCGTGGAGCTGGGCTCGGCCCGCGCGGACGACGCCAAGGAACTCGACCGGCTTCCCGGCGCGCCCGTCCTCGTCGTCACGACCCGCTTCGTGGCCGAGGGAGGCACGGCGGCGGCCTCCGTCGCCACGTACCGCGCCGACACCTGCCGGCTGACGTTCGGCGACTCGGGCGGCGTGGAGATCCACCACGACCCGGAGCGCCGCGCCTCCTGACGATCCGCCGCTCGAACGCGTACGCGTCGCGCCCCGGGACTCCGGGTCGCGACGCGTTCCGTTTCCTGCGTCCGGGACTCGCTCAGCGGCGTGCCGTCACGGTGCCCTCCACCGCGAAGAGCTGCTCCTCCACATGGTCGATCGCCAGCCGCAGCGCGCCCGTCGCCACCGCGGCCTCGCCCAGGAGCGACAGCGTCACGCGGGGCGGCCGAAGACAGTAGCGGGCCAGCTCCTTGCGCAGCGGCTCCAGTACGCCGTCGATGCCCGCCGCCCAGCCGCCGATCACCACCAGCTCGGGATCGAGCGCCAGGACGAGCGCGGCCACGTCGTGGACCAGACGCTGGATGAAGCGGTCGACGGCCGCCAGGGCCCGTTCGTCGCCCTCACGCGCGTGGGTGAACACTTCCGCGACGGCCTGCTCGTCGAGGGGATGCAGCGGCTCGTCGGTCGTGGACAGCAGGGTCTCCGGAGTGACCTCGCGGCCCAGCAGGTGGAGCGCCCCGATCTCGCCGGCCGCGCCCCCGTAGCCGCGGTGCAGCCGCCCGCCGATGAGGGATCCGGCGCCCGGGCTCAGTCCGGCCAGCACGAACACCACGTCGTCGGACTCGGTGGCCGCGCCCTTCCAGTGCTCGGCGACCGCCGCCGCGTTGGCGTCGTTCTCGACCAGCACCGGACACTTGAAGGAACGGCGCAGCCGCTCGCCCAGAGGAAGCCCCGTCCACTCGGGCAGCGCCGTACCGAGCCGTACGGTGCCGTCGGCCTCGACTATCCCGGGCGACGCCACGCCGACGGCACGCAGGGACCCCCGGGCGACCCCGGCGCGGCGCAGCAGCTCCGCGACGGCCGTACGCAGCCGTTCGAGCCGTTCGTCCGCCGAAGCGGTCTCGCACACGTCCTTGGCGAGCGAGCCGAGAATCCGGCCGTCCAGGTCCGAGAGGAGCGCGGCAACGCGGTGCGGGCCGATCTCCAGGCCCAGCAGATGGCCCGCCTCCGCCCGGAAGCGGAACCGGCGCGCGGGACGGCCCTGGCGCCGGGCAGCGCCCTCCTCGGCCGCCGTCTCGACGACGAGCCCGCCCTCGATGAGCCCCTCGACGACACCCTCGACCGTGGGCCGGGACAGCCCGGTCACCCGGGTGATCTCGGTGAGCGTCGCGAACTCCGTGGCGCGCAGCGCGTGCAGCACCACCGCGGAGTTGATCCTCCGAAGCAGAGAGGGATCCCCGCCGGTCAACCGCCCCAACGTCCGTCCTCCCAGCTAGTGCGCGTGTTGGTTGGGCGGATCGTACTCGGCGCGGCCGTCTCCGGCGAGTGCCGGGGACTCTCTCCCTGCACCGGGACCGCATCGGCCGGGCGGCCACGCACCCCGACTCGTACGCCGAGATCACCGACTGTGCACGGTCCCGCACTCCCAGCCTCGCCGGTACGCCGCTGACGTGGGACTTCACCGTCCCGTTGCCGACGCCCGACCGCGCGGGCGATCTCGCGTCGACGACGGTGCGGGCGTTGGTCGCGCTCCTGGCCGGGGCCGGGGGGCTTCGCCGTCGGGACGCGTGAACCCGAGGGCCCGTTGTCACCTGACGGGCCGCCAAGTGTCAGTGGTGACCGGTTTACTGGACTTCATGACCACTGAGCGACACCTCGCCACGATCGACGAGCTGTGCGTCCGCGACTTCCCCGCGGCGCACGGCTGGTCGGACATCGGCGCGGGGGGACCCGGCTACCACCTGGTGGTGCTGGAGACGACGCACGGCCTCGGGACGGGTGAGCAGGGGGAGCGGACGGAGATCACGGACCAGTTCATCGCCTACAGAGAGGGCGTCGCCCAGCGGCTGAACCAACGTTGGGGCGAGGCGTACCTCACGAGCCTGGACGGCGTCTTCCTGCGCTCCGAGGACCCGGACGAGCAGATACCGAAGCCGTGGGCCTACCTCAGCGCCTACGTGAGATACGTGGACCTGTGGGAGGCCGACGGCACCGGACGCTGGGTCGCCGTGGGGGTCTCGGAGCCGAGGGAAGGGCTGGAGGTCCAACTCTTCGCGCTGGTCACGGAGTTGGCCCCACCGTGACCCGTCACGCCTGCGCGGCCTCCCGCAACCGGCCGAACTCCTCCGCCATCGTCGCCGCCGTCCAATGCGCGTTCAGACCACAAGGACTGCTCGTTGGGGAGCGTGTACGAGGTCGGTTTAGCTCGATCGTGTGATGATCGGCTTCTGGACTTGTGAAGCCCTGGGCCGATCGGGGTAACGTCGCGGTGCGATCTGGGACGTCGAGTACGGTGCCAGCGTGCGGGGCCCCTGCTCCACCAGTGAGATGGTTCAGGGCCTCCCCGTCGCCTCTGGCCATGCTCACAGGCCAGGTCGTGAGGGACTCCGCCCACCTGGCTCGGACCACGGACAGGATCCGTGTCGCCGCCCGGGACGCGAAAGCGGACGACCAGTGCGCCCAACACCGTTCGGGGCGTGCGGCTGGTCGGGTTCATTCCCGCTCAGTCCCAAGGAACGGTTGGGCAGCACTCACACGTGCACCCGATCACCCGCGCCTGCGGCCGTCCTCGACGACAGCCGGTACAAGACGGTCGCAGGCGGGCTCTCCAATTCCGCGGGGGTGAGTCGCGTCAGAGGATCGCCCCTGGCGTGTAGCCCGCGGCCTCCGGGTGCTGCTTCACGATCTCCTCGATCCGGGCGACCACCGCGGTCACCTGGTCGGCGGCGGCACCCGTGAAGGACAGCTTGTCGGCCATCAGCGCGTCTAGCCCGGCCCGGTCCAGCGGGATGCGCTCGTCCGCGGCGAGCTTGTCGAGCAGTTCGTTGCGCTCGGCGCCCTGCTCACGCATCGCGAGGGCGGAGGCGACGGCGTTCTCCTTGATGGCCTCATGAGCGACCTCACGGCCGACGCCCGCGCGCACCGCGCCCATCAGCACCTTCGTCGTCGCGAGGAAGGGCAGGTAGCGGTCCAGCTCACGCGCGACGACGGCCGGGAACGCGCCGAACTCGTCGAGCACGGTCAGGAACGTCTCCAGCAGACCGTCGAGCGCGAAGAACGCGTCCGGCAGCGCGACCCGACGCACCACCGAGCAGGACACATCGCCCTCGTTCCACTGGTCGCCCGCCAGCTCGCCCGTCATCGAGGCGTAGCCGCGCAGGATCACCATCAGGCCGTTGACACGCTCGCAGGAGCGGGTGTTCATCTTGTGCGGCATCGCGGAGGAGCCGACCTGACCGGGCTTGAAGCCCTCGGTCACCAGCTCGTGCCCGGCCATCAGCCGGATCGTCTTCGCGGTGGACGAAGGCGCCGCGGCCAGCTGCACCAGCGCCGTCACGACCTCGTAGTCGAGCGAGCGCGGATAGACCTGGCCGACGGACGTGAAGGCCTGCGAGAAGCCCAGGTGCCGGGCGATCCGCTGCTCAAGGTCCGCGAGCTTGGCTGCGTCCCCGCCCAGCAGGTCGAGCATGTCCTGGGCCGTGCCCACCGGGCCCTTGATGCCGCGCAGCGGGTAGCGGGCGAGCAGCTCCTCGACCCGGCCGTACGCGACGAGCAGCTCGTCGGCGGCGGTCGCGAAACGCTTGCCGAGGGTCGTCGCCTGCGCCGCCACGTTGTGCGAGCGACCGGCCATGACCAGCTCGCCGTACTCGCTCGCGAGCTTGCCCAGACGGGCCAGGACGGCCACCGAGCGGTCGCGCATCAGCTCCAGGGAGAGCCGGATCTGCAGCTGCTCGACGTTCTCGGTGAGGTCCCGGGACGTCATGCCCTTGTGCACGTGCTCGTGCCCGGCGAGGTCGTTGAACTCCTCGATCCGCGCCTTCACGTCATGCCGCGTGACCTTCTCGCGCTCGGCGATCGAGGCCAGGTCGACCTGGTCGAGCACCCGCTCGTAGTCAGCGAGCGCGGCCTCCGGCACCTCGATCCCGAGGTCCTTCTGGGCCCGCAGCACGGCGAGCCAGAGCTGACGCTCCAGCCTCACCTTCTGCTCGGGGGACCACAGGGTGGCGAGCTCGGCCGAGGCATAGCGGCCGGCGAGGACGTTCGGGATACGGGGCTTTGCGGGCGCAGTCACGTGTCCAGATTCTACTGGCGGTTCCTGCAGGCCAGCGCCACGGGCCCGTTTGTCGGAAGCTACGAGAGCGCGGGCGAGCGGCTGGGAGGCAGCCGGCGGTGATCCGGATTCCTCGGTGGTGATCCTCTGGCGCTGATCCACGGATGCCGACCCGGCGGTCTACGATCCCGCGTCGGCCAGCTCCGCCAGGATGTCGCCGTGGCACAGCTCCGGCGCACACCAGCAGGCCAGCGTCCTGCCGCGCAGCTCCGGCACGAGGGCGAGCAGCTTGGGGCGTTCGAGGAGGTACGCCCGGTACTTGGCCATCACCTCGGCGCGGGTTCCGTCGCGCTTCTTGGTGGCGGTGTCGTAGGCGAACGGGTTGTAGAGCGGGTGCTGGGGAAGGTCCCAGTGCCCCATGGTCCAGCGGCGGCCGACGTACACGAGGTCCGCCGGGGCGTCTTGCAGGCGGGAGCCGAAGTCGTGGATGTGGCCCTTGAGGTTGATGACGGTGGTGGTCACGGCGGACTCCGTTCCCTCGGCGGGGCTGGCGGCGCTGGCGCGGCACGCGGGGTGGCGAGCCCGATCATGCGCCGCACGGGCCGCACACGCCACCGGCCGGCCCGCCGCCGCTGGGAGGCCCGCCACCCCCGGCCAGCTCGACACAGCGCCCCCGGCCCATGCCAGGGCTTACGCCCCCGGAGTCTCGTACGGCAGCAGCTCCGGTCGTTTCGCCGGGCGGCCGTCGCCCGATGAGCGGCCGGTGAGGCGGCGGCCGATCCACGGCAGTAGGTACTGCCGGGCGAAGCGGGCATCTTCGGTGCGGCGGGCGCCCCAGCCGGGCGGCGGGGACGGCGGCATGGGGGTGCGCCAGTCGGCGTCCTCCGCGTCGTACCCGAGCGTCTGCCACACCGCTTCGGCGACCCGGCGGTGTCCCTCGCCCGTCAGGTGCAGCCGGTCCACGTCCCACATCCGGGGATCGCCCAGAGACGGTGCCCCGTAGAGGTCGACCACGAGCGCGCCGTGCCGGGACGCGAGGTCGTCGACGCAGGCGAAGAGTTCCTCCATGCGCGGGCGGAACCGGGCCAGGACCGGGCCCTGGCGGCCGGGGCTGCGCATCAGCACGAGCTGTTTGCAGGCGGGGGCGAGACGCTCGACGGCCTCCTCCAGGAGTCCGCGGACCTGCCCCATGTCGCACTTGGGCCGCAGGGTGTCGTTGAGCCCGCCCACGAGTGTGATCACGTCGGGCTGCATGGCCGCGGCGACGTCGACCTGCTCGGCGACGATCTGGCCGATGAGCTTGCCGCGTACCGCGAGGTTGGCGTACCGGAAACCGGGTGTCCGAGCGGCCATCCGGGCCGCGAGGAGGTCGGCCCAGCCGCGGTACGAGCCGTCGGGGAGGCGGTCCGACATGCCCTCGGTGAAGGAGTCGCCGATCGCGACAAGACTGGTGTAGGTGGCATTCGTCTGCATGGCGGAAGAGATGATAACCCGTGCACATACCCACCGGTCTGCCGCCCGGCGCATGCCCTCCTACGCCGCCAGGCGGACGCCCTCCCGCGCCGCCCGGCACACGCCCTCGCGCGTCGCCCGCCCCGTCCCTCACACCGGCTGCCCGAACAACTCCCTCAGCACGTCCTCCATCGTCACCAGCCCCGCCAGCCGCCCGCCCGTACCCAGCACCGCGGCCAGGTGCGTACGGCTGCGTCGCATCGCCGTCAGTACGCCGTCCAGGGGCGTGCTCTCCCGGACGCGCGCGATGGACCGCATGTCCTGGACCCGGGACGGCAGGTCCCGCGGCATGGCGTCGAGCGCGTCCTTGACGTGGAGGTAGCCGACGATGCGACGCCCCTCGTCCACGACGGGGAAGCGGGAGAAGCCGGACTCGGCGGACAGCGCCTCCAGCTGCTCGGCCGTGACGCCCACGCGCGCGTAGACGACGCTTTCCAGCGGGAGCACCACGTCCCGCACCGGACGGCGCCCCAGTTCCAGGGCGTCGTGCAGCCGCTCCTGCGCGCGGTCGTCGATCAGCCCGGCCTCGCTGGAATCCTTGACCAGCCGGGCCAGTTCCGTGTCCGAGAAAGTCGCGGACACCTCGTCCCGCACCTCGACCCGCATCAGCTTCAGCAGGCCGTTCGCGAAGGCGTTGATCGTGAAGATCACCGGCCGCAGCGCCCGCGACAGAGCGACGAGCGGCGGGCCGAGCAGCAGCGCCGTCCGCACCGGTTCGGCGAGCGCGATGTTCTTCGGGACCATCTCACCGAGGAGCATGTGCAGATACGTGGCCAGGGAGAGCGCGATCACGAACGAGATCACGTGCCCGGTGCCCTTCGAAAGACCCACCGCGTGGAACACCGGCTCCAGCAGATGCGCGATCGCCGGCTCCGCGACCACACCCAGGACCAGCGTGCACAGCGTGATGCCGAGCTGTGCCGCAGCCATCAGCGCGGACACGTGCTCAAGTCCCCACAGCACACTGCGCGCCCGCCGGTCGCCCTCCGCGCCGCCTTCCATGGTCTGCTCGATCTGACTGCGGCGTACGGAGATCAGCGCGAACTCGGCCCCCACGAAGAAGGCGTTCACGACGAGGGTCGCCAGACCGATGAGCAGCTGTACGGCGGTCATCGCTCGCCCCCTTCACGTTCACGGGATTTCCTGGGCCGTTCGGACGGGACATCCACGACTTGCGGCGCGTGCATCAGCACCCGTGCGGCCCGCCGTCCCGACGCGTCCCCCACGTCCAGCCGCCACCCGGCGACCTCGACCGTGTCCCCCTCGGCGGGAATGCGCCCCAGCTCGGCCGCGATCAGGCCCGCGAGGGTCTCGTACGGCCCATCCGGAGCGCGCAGACCGAGCCGGGCCAGCCGGTCGATGCGTACGGAGCCGTCGGCGGAGTACAGCGTGCGGTCCTCGTCGTCCCTGCCGGCCGGGGCCAGATCGGGCGTCTCGTGGGGATCGTGCTCGTCCCGCACCTCACCGACGACCTCCTCGACGATGTCCTCCAGGGTGGCGACCCCGGCGGTGCCGCCGTACTCGTCGATGACGACGGCCATCGTGCGCTTGCCGGACAGCCGGTCCAGGAGCCGGTCGACGGTGAGCGACTCCGGTACGAGCAGGGGCTCACGCATCAGCGTCGACACGCGCGTACGAGCGCGATGGTCGGCGGGCACCGCGACGCAGTCCTTGATGTGTGCGACACCGACGACCGAGTCGAGGTTGCCGCGGTAGACGGGGAAACGGGACAGCCCGGTCGCGCGGGTCGCGTTCGCCACGTCCTCGCAGGTCGCCTGGACGTCGAGGGCGATGACCTGGACGCGCGGCGTCATCACGTTCTCCGCGGTGAGGTCCGCGAGGTTCAGCGTGCGCACGAACAGCTCGGCGGTGTCCGGCTCCAGGGCACCCTGCTTCGCGGAGTGCCGGGCCAGCGCGACCAGTTCCTGTGGGCCGCGCGCGGAGGCCAGCTCCTCGGCGGGCTCGACACCGAAGCGGCGTACGACACGGTTGGCCGTGTTGTTGAGGTGGCTGATGAACGGCCGGAACAGCGAACTGAACCAGCGCTGCGGAGTCGCCACCCGCTTGGCCACGGCGAGCGGTGAGGAGATCGCCCAGTTCTTGGGCACCAGTTCGCCGACCACCATCAGGAAGACCGTCGACAGGGCCGTACCGAGGATCAGGGCCACGGAGGAGGACGCGGACTCCGGGACACCGGCGGCCTCCAGCGGACCCGCGATGAGCTTGGCGACGGACGGCTCGGCCAGCATGCCGACGACCAGGTTCGTGACCGTGATGCCGAGCTGGGCACCGGAGAGCTGGAAGGTGAGGTTCCGTACGGCCTTGAGGGCGCCCGCCGCGCCGACCTCGCCGCGCTCGACGGCCCGCTCCAGCTCGCTGCGCTCGACCGTGGTCAGTGAGAACTCCGCCGCGACGAAGGCGCCGCAGGCAAGCGAGAGCAGCACCGCCACGACCAGGAGGAGCACTTCGGTCATCGGGTCACCTCCGTCCCATGATCGGCCACGGGCGGGGGAATCGCGCGATGACGGCACAGCGGGACGCCGTGCCGTCGGGTACCGGGAGGCTCGCCCATGGGCGGAGGCTCACACCTTTCCTAGGAGACGACTTTGCGGGGGAGACGACCGGGTCCCCCACGGACGGAGGATCAGGCACGCCCCGCGCTTCGGTCAGTCGGCCAGCGGCTTGACCCAGCGTCGCCAGTGGTCCTCGCGATGGTAGCCAGTGGCGGCCCAGGTGTGGTGTGCCTGTTCGTTGGCCTCCAGGACCATGGCGTCGACGCGGCGCCCGCCCAGGGCGGCGAAGCGCTGCTCGGCCGCTTCCAGCAGAGCGCTCGCGATGCCCTGTCGACGGTGGTCCGGGTGTACGGCCAGTCGGTACGCGGAGCAGCGCCATCCGTCGAACCCGGCTATGACGGTTCCCGCCAGAGCCCCGTCGCGCTCCGCGAGGAGCAGGGCTTCGGGGTCTCGTGTGACGAGGGCGGCCATTCCGGCGTGGTCGTCACTGATGCTGGTTCCTTCCGCGGCTTCACGCCAGAAACGCAGCACGGTGTCGATGTCGGCGAGGGTGGCGCAGCGGATGTGGAGATCACTCATGGGGCGAGCCAAGCAGAGCGCCGACCTGTCTGGCGAACGGTTTCCGTACCGAGTGATTGACCTCATGGATCATGAATCGATGGATCGTGAATCGTCGGTGTCGACGCTGGTGTCGGTGTCGGCGTGCTCGTGCCCGGGCCATGTCCCGTGCCTCAGGTTCGCCTCGGCGGCGGCCAGATAGACGGCCGTGGCGAGCCACCGGGTCGCGTACTGGTCCGGGTCGGCTCCGCTGTGACGCCCGAAGACGTCGAGGGAGCGGCGCCCGGCCACCGCGCCGAGCGCGGTGATCAGGTCCGAGCCGGTGACCAGCCCGCTGCGGCGCAGCACGGCCGCGTGGCCTTCGTGATCGTTCCCACGCGTGGACTCGGCGGCGATCCGGCGTCCACCCGTGACGGCCAGTTCGACCAGACGCCGGACGCGCCAGAGCGGCGAGTCGGCGGAAGGAGCGGCCCAGGAGGGGAAGCCGGG
>NZ_JAPWHT010000292.1:0-13164 GCF_027270795.1 Streptomyces sp. ActVer | reverse complement strand
AGCCGGAGCCGGAGCCGGAGCCGGAGCCGGAGCTGGAGCCGGAGTTGGCATTAGCATTGGCATGGGAGGCGGGGTTGGGGCCGGTGTCGCTGTCGCCGAAGAGGTGGCGCACCGTCGAGCGGTAGTTGGCCTGTACGTGGGCCAGGGCATGGGCGCGGGCCCGCTCACGGTCGCCGGAGGCGATGGCGGCGTACAACTCGCGGTGTTCGGCGAGGAGTTGGGGCCACTCCTCGTTCTGGCGGGTGAGCCAGCGCAGCCGGCCGTCGACCGGCTCCATCACGGAGATCAGCAGGCTGTTTCCGGCCATCGCCAGGATCCGGTCGTGGAAACGGGTGTTGATGTCGGTGATCGCCTCCGCGTCGTCCGCGCGGGTCGCGGCGGCGGCGCGGTCGAGGAGCTCCTCCAGCTCGGCGAGATCGGCCCGGGTGGCGCGCTGCGCGGCCAGCCCGGTGGCGTACACCTCAAGGGCCTCGCGCAGTTCGAAGAGTTCCGCGACGTCCGTCGGGGTCAGGCGGCGTACGACCGTGCGGCGCGGGGTCTCGAAGAGGACGAAGCCCTCGGTGACCAGGGCCCGGATCGCCTCGCGGACCGGTACGCGGGAGACCCCGAACCGCTCGGCCAGCTCGCGCTCGACCAGCCGGTCGCCGGGCAGCAGCCGCCCGGCGATGATCTCCTGCCGCAGCGAGCTGAGGACCCGCTCGCGCACCGCCCCCAGCGGTTCCACCGTTGTCATGGGTCCATCCTCGCCGAACCAGGGACGGTTTTACCGAGCTGTAACCGTACGGACATGGCGAGATGTCGTCGGCGGCGAGACCATGACCTCAGTTTGGTATACCAAAACCGCAAGTGGCTGATCCCCGGGCTTCAGCTCTCAGCCTCTCCATGTCCCTCTCCATGCCCCACCTCGCACGCCCCCGTCCCCGCACTCTCCTCGCACCCCGCACCAGCATCCGTACTCCCCGCAGTCCTCCCGTCGTCCCCTCGCTCATGGAGGCCTTGTGTCCCTCGCCGATCCAGCGACAGCCACCGGCACGCCGGCGTTCGTCCCCGATCCCCGGCTCACCAACGAAGACCTCGCGCCCGCGGGCAAGCGCAACTGGAAGGTCTTCGACCTCTTCGCCATGTGGATGTCCGACGTCCACAACCTCGGCAACTACACGTTCGCGGCGGGCCTGCTGGTCCTCGGCATGAACGTCTGGCAGATCTTCACGTCCCTGCTCGTCGGCTTCGTGCTCATCTACGTCGGCATGAACTGGATGGGGAGGATCGGGCAGAGCCACGGCGTGCCCTTCCCCGTGATCAGCCGCATCAGTTTCGGTGTCTGGGGCGCCAATATCCCGGCCCTGATCAGGGCCGTCATCGCCATCATGTGGTACGGCATCCAGACCTACCTGGCCTCCGTCGCCGTCAACATCATGCTGCTCGCGGCCTGGCCGGGCCTGGAGTCCTGGACCCGCAGCTCCTTCCTCGGCCTCGACGCCCTCGGCTGGGTGTCCTTCCTCTCGCTGTGGCTGCTCCAGGCGCTCATCATCAGCCAGGGCATGGAGTCCGTACGGAAGTTCCAGGACTTCTGCGGTCCGGCCATCTGGCTCGTCATGATCGCCCTCGCGATCTGGATCCTCGCCAAGGCCGGCTGGACCATCTCGCTCACGACGACTCCGAACCCGGTCTCCGTCGGTGAGCAGTGGCGCCAGTGGTTCGGCGCGATCGGGCTGATCCTCGCCACGTACGGCACGCTGATGCTCAACTTCTGCGACTTCTCGCGCTTCGCGCCCGACTACAGGACGGTCAAGCGCGGCAACTTCTGGGGCCTGCCCATCAACTCGACCGCCTTCGTGATCGTGTCGGTCATCGTGACGGCCGGCTCACTGGAGGTGTTCGGCAAGGCGATCACCGACCCGGCCCACCTCGTCGCCGAGATCGGCAACACCTGGGTCCTGGTGCTGGGCGCGCTGACCTTCGCCATCGCCACCATGGGCGTCAACATCGTCGCCAACTTCGTCTCGCCCGCGTACGACCTGGCCAACGTCTGGCCGCAGAAGATCACCTTCAAGGTCGGCGGCCTGATCAGCACGGTGGCCGCGCTGGTGGTGACCCCGTGGAACCTCTTCTCCAACCCCACCGTCGTCCAGTACTTCCTCGGCGGTCTCGGCGCCTTCCTCGGCCCGCTGTTCGGTGTGATCATGCTCGACTACTTCTGGGTCAAGCACGGCCGCATCGACGTGAACGAGCTCTTCAACGCCGAGCCCGGATCGCGCTACTACTACCGCAAGGGCGTCAACCCCAAGGCCCTGTGGGCGTTCCTGCCCGCTGCGGCGGTCTCGGCGGTGCTCGCCCTCGTGACGACCTTCAGCGAGGTCGCCCCGTACTCGTGGTTCATCGGGACGGCGCTGGCCGCCGGACTGTACGCGCTCCTGTGCCGCTCCGAGCGCGCCGCGGCCCCTGCCACCGAGCCGGCGCCGGCTCCGACTTCGGCTCCCGTGGAGGGCTGAGCGTGCGGATCGTCGTCACCAACTGCAACACGACGCAGGGGATGACCGAGGAGATCGTGCGAGGTGCCCGGGCCGCGGCAGGCCCGGGCACCACCGTGCTCGGACTCACCCCCGCCTGGGGACCCGAGTCCGCCGAGGGCTGGCTCGACAGCTATCTCTCGGCGGCCGCCGTGATCGACACCCTGCGGACGTACGAGGGTCCGTACGACGCCGTCGTCATGGCCGGCTTCGGGGAGCACGGGCGCGAGGGCGTACGGGAACTCGTGGACGTACCCGTCGTCGACATCACCGAGGCGGCGGCCCATCTCGCGTGTCTGCTCGGGCGGCGGTACGGCGTCGTCACCACGCTGGAGCGGTCGGCGGGGCAGATCGAGGACAGCCTGTACGGGGCCGGGGTGGCCCAGCACTGTGCCGCCGTCGTGGGCACCGGGCTCGGCGTCCTCGACCTCGGCGACTCGGAGCGCACGGAAGCGGCCTTCGTGGCCGCCGCCGAGCGCGCCCGGGACGCGGGTGCCGAGGTCCTGGTGCTCGGGTGCGCCGGGATGACCGGGCTGCAGCGGGCGGTGGGGGACAAGCTGGGGCTGCCGGTCGTCGACGGGGTGGGCGCGGCTGTGAAACTCGCCGAGTCGCTGGTGTCACTGGGGCTGACGACGAGCCGGGCGGGGAGCTATGCCAAGCCCCTGCCGAAGCGGCGTACTTGGGGGCCGCCGTCGGAGTGATTCTCTCCGCCCCCGAGCGGCGAACGGGGTGGCCTGGCGTGGCTGACCGCAGACTCCGGGGGAGCGGCGCCGGTACGTGGGCGGTGCCCCGCGGAGGAGTCGCCGCCGTTGCCTCCGGCGGTGGGAACGGAGTCGGTCGTGGTCGCTGGTACGGGTGCCCGTGTTCGGTTGTTCGCCCGTGGCACCCGTTCCTGTGCCAGCCGTGCCCGTGCCCGTGTCCGGTTGTTCACTGGTGGCCGGGGCCGGGACCGTCCCGGGGGTCGGTTCCGGTTTCGGGTGGCCGCTGTCGCGCTGGCCGCTCTGGTGGTCGCCGCCTCGGCGGGTGTGTGGGGTGCCGGGACTTCGGGTGCGCGTGAGGCATCCGGCGCGCGCGGAGTGTTGGGTGTCGGTCCGGCCGGGCGGGGCGAGCCGCAGGTGAGGGGGCCCGGTCCTGTGGAGTCCTTCTGGGTCGATCCCCGGTCCCGTGCCGCCCTGCAGGCCGCCGAATGGCGCCTTGCGGGACGGACCGCGGACGCCCTGCTCATGGACCGGATCGCCACTCGTCCCCAGGCCGAGTGGCTCAACGGGCCCGCGTCCCGGGCAGTGGTACGGGCCCGCACCGCCGCTGCCGCACGACAGGGCCGTACGGCCGTACTGGTCGCGTACTACATCCCGCACCGCGACTGCGGTTCGTACTCGGGAGGCGGGGCCTGGAACGCCGCGGGCTACCGGAAGTGGGTCGACGACTTCGCGGCGGGGCTCGGCGACCGGGACGCGTACGTGATCGTCGAGCCGGACGCCGTGGCGCAGGCGGTGGCGGGCTGCGTCTCGGTCGTGGCCGAGGAGCGGTACGCGCTGCTGGCGTACGCCGTGGACCGCCTCAAGCGGCAGCCCGGTACCCGTGTCTACCTCGACGCGGGCAACTCCGCCTGGCTGCCGGCCACTTCGCGACTGGTCGAGCCGCTCACGCAGTCGGGCATCGCCCGCGCCGATGGCTTCGCGCTGAACGTCTCCAACTTCCAGACGGACGCGGCCAGTTCGGCGTACGGGAATCGGCTGTCGGCGGCTCTCGGCGGCAAGCACTTCGTGATCGACACGAGCCGTAACGGCAACGGGCCCTACACCGGCACCGATTCCTGGTGCAATCCGCCGGGCAGGGCCCTGGGAACACCGCCGACCACCGCCACCGGCTCCCCGCTGATCGACGCCTACCTGTGGATCAAGCGCCCGGGCGAGTCCGACGGCACCTGCCGGGGCGGACCGGCCGCCGGGCAGTGGTGGCCGTCGTACGCGCTGGGGCTGGCCCGGAACGCCCGCGGTTGAACGGGCCCGGCACGTGTGGGGCGCGCCGGTCCGGGCCGGGACGTCAGTCGGTCGAGGGGTGGTCGTCGAGGACGCGGTCGTCGAGGTGCACGGCGAAGTGGTCCGTCTGCCGGGCCATGATGTCCCGCATGGAGGTCCCGCGCGGGACGCCGTACACCGTGCCCGGGAAGTCCAACTCCCTTTGCACCTGCCACAGTTCATCGTGCTGGCCAGGTGCGAAGAGCTGGGCTTCCGGGGCGCCGGCGGCGATCCATCCGATGGGTACGACCGAGCCGGGCGGCAGGATCGAGTTGGCGTGCAGCACGCTGTTGATCCGCAGTTCCGAACCGGCGCCCGCGACGGCTCCGGGGAAGGCGGAGGCTCCGGTGGCCACGAAGACCTCGTCCTCGATCCGGGCGCCGTTGACGTGGGCGTGCGGTCCGATGAGTACGGCGTTTCCGATGAGCACCGGGTGACGTCGCCGTCCCCGTACGAGGGCGTTCTCCATGACGGCGACGTGGTCGCCGGTCCTCACCTCCCCGTCCTCCGCGGTGAGCACGGCGCCGTGCAGTACACGGGCGTGTTCGCCGAGGGTGACCGCGCCGCAGAGGACGGCGGTCGGCGCGACGTACGCGGAGGCCGGGACGACGGGGCGCTGCCCGCGGTGTTCGATCAGCATGGGGGGACTCTAGGCCGGGACCACGGCCGTGGCCGTGATCTCCACGAGCTGGCCGGTGTAGCCCAGACATGCGATGCCGAGGAGGGTGGAGGAGTGCGGGCCGACGCTGAGGAGGGAGGCCTCCACGACGTCCCACACCTCGGAGAGCACCGCTGGGTCACTGCTCACGACATACACATCGGTGTACGCGACGTGCTCGAAGTCGCTGCCGAGCGAACGGAGTTGCTCGCCCAGGTTCGCGATCACCCGCTCGGCCTGCCGTACGGGATCGCCCGGGCCGACGAGCTCGCCGTCGGCGTTGAGGGGCACGGAACCGGCGAGGAAGGCGAGACGCGTGCCCGCCTCGACGACGGAGGCGTGGGAGTAGGTGGGCGGCTTGAAGAGGGTGGGGACGGTGACGCGCTTCAGCATGGGTGGCCTCCCGCGGACGGATCGGTGGACGTCGAGGCAATCGGTGGATGTCGAAGGACAGCCCGCCGATGATGCGGCCCCGCCCGGCGGGGCCGCATCCGAATATCCACCGCGGATCCCCCGCGAGGTGTCACCGGCCGCAGCCGACGGTCACCTGGTGGCCGACTCGGCCTTCACCTGCTGGCCGACCCGGTCGTCATCTGGTCGTGAACTCGGCTGTCACCTGGTGGTGAACTGGGCCGTCCCCAGGGTCGCGAACCACTCCCGTATCAGCTTCTCGTCCTTCGTCCCCGCGAGCGACAGGAGCAGCAACAGCCGGGCCTTCTGCGGGCTCAGGTCCTCGGCTCCGATGACGCCGGTGGTGCCGGTGGTGCCGTACACCGCGCCCGATCCGGTGCGGGTGGTCGACGCGAACGTCACCCCCTTCTTCACCGCGTCCGTCCGCGCGGTCGACATCGCGGGCGATATGCCCCCGGCGCCCGTGCCCGCCGTCACGACCCCCTTGGCGCCGCCGTCCGCGTACGCCTTGATCGCCTCGCCGCCCGCGTCCTGGTACGAGTACGCGATCTCCACCTTCGGCAGTGGCTTGCTCTCCTTGGCACTCGCCTTGCCGACGATCCGGTCCAGGTCGAAGGGCGTACGCCAGGCGCTCTTGCCGCATTTCTGGACGCGGGCCGGTGCCCGGTTGAGCCGGATGTTGTCCTGGTCGACGGCGCCGAGCACCCCGGAACGCCCGCTCTCGAAGGTGTCCATGCGCAGTGCGTTGGTCTTGCGGACCTCCCGGGCCGCCTGGATCTCGTCGTTGAGCATGACGACGGTCCCGTAGCACTTGGTCTTACGGCTCGCGGCGAGCTTGATGGCGTTGTAGAGGTTGGCCGGCGCGTCCGTGCCGATGACGGTCCACGGCCGCATCGACCCCGTGAGGACGACCGGCTTGTCGCTGCGCACGGTCAGGTCGAGCCAGTACGCGAACTCCTCCATCGTGTCCGTACCGGTGGTGACCACGACGGCGTCGTTCTTCTTCAGCGCGGCGTCCACGGATGCGGTGAGCTTGCGGTAGTCCGCGATGGAGTAGCCGCTCGACCCCTTGTTTCCGAACTGCTCGGTCGTCACCTCGGCCAGCCCGTTCACCTCCGGCCGCAACTCGTCCACCATCTTGGAGATCGCGAGCTTCCCCGACTGGTAGTCCTGGAACGAGACGCGGTTCGTGCTGACGCCGGAGATGGTCCCGCCCGTGCCGATCACCGCCACTTCGGGCAGGTCCTTCTTCTCCTCGGCATGGGCGCTCGCACCTGCCAGCGAGACTCCCGCGGCCACGGCGAACGAACAGAGCAGGGCGGTTGTACGGTGGGCGATCTTCACGGGTGGCACGGCTCCTTGCGGGTCGGTGATCGGCGCTCGCCCGCCGACCGTAGGAAGCGGTGTTTTCCCGAGCGTTGCGTGTACGTGTCGATCACCGTGCGCGGCGATTTCCCCGGCCGACGGGCCGAGCCGCTCAGGCGGTGGACCGAGGCTCCCAGCCCTGATTTCGCAGCACGTCCGACACGTCCGGAGCCCGGTAGTGGTCCCCCTTGAGGACCTTGCCGTCGGCCCGGCGGCTGACCCGCCCGTCGGGTCCCAGCTTCGTCATGTTGGCGCGATGGATCTCGGCGATCACCGCGTCGAGGTCGATGCCGTGCACGAGCGCGGTGCCGTACGCGACGTACACGACGTCCGCGAGCTCGTGCGCCAGCCGGTCGAGCGGACCGGCGACGGCGACCTCCGCCACCTCGGCGGCCTCCTCGGCCAGCAACTCACCGCGATGGGCCGCGAGTTCCGGGGAGACCTCCGTGGGTGTCGTGCGGGCGTCGAGTCCGAAGGCCAGATGAAATTCATGGACGAGACGTGCGGGGGAGGAGGGGGAGGGGGAGGAGTGCATCCGGGGATTTTATCGAGGGGCGCGGACAGGGCCGGTAACCGGACCCCTTATGCTCCGTTGAGTCTTCAAGCATGGCTGGCGTGTGGGCCCGTACGCCCCGCCGCCGTCAGGAACGACCAGGAACACCTAAGGAAGCCCCATGACTGTTCCCCCCACCAACCCCACCCCTCCCCCCTCTTCTCCCGCTCCCGCGTCACACCGTGCCCGGTCCCGCGTCACGCGGCGCGGGCTGATCGGTGCGGCGGGCGCGGTCGCGGCGGGCGCCGCGCTCACCCCCGTCGTGATGGCCAACACCACCTCGGACGCGGCCGGTTCGGACACCACCGACGCCGAGCCCGGTACGACCTCCGAGACCTTCCCGAAGACCCGCGCCAAGGAGGCCACGGGCGAGGCGCCTGTCGAGGCCGCCTTTCCCATCGGTTACGTGGGCGTTCGCTGGGCCGGCACCCGCGAGGCCACCGGCGGTGGCATCCGGCTGACCGACGCCGACGGAGGCAAGGGAGCCTGGAAGTCCCTGAGCGGCAACGGCTGTTCGGACAGCAACGGCGGCGCGCTGCTCATCCCCGTCGACCGGGCCGCGGGCTACGAGCTGAAGGCGCCGGACGGGGCCACCGGGCTGCGTTCGCTGGCCATCGACACGACGGAGGGCCCGGCCCGCAAGGTGGCTGTTCCGGCGGACACGACCCGGGTGCGCGGTGTCGCCTACCTCTCGCGGGCGGCCTGGGGCGCGGACGAGAAGCTCCGCTTCAAGCCGGACGGCACGGAGAACACGCCTACGGCGTACTACCCGTTCCAGACGCTCACGGTCCACCACACCGCCACCGCCAACGACGACCCGGACCCGGCCGCCACGGTGCGCGCGATCTACCAGCTCCACGCGATCACGAACGACTGGGGCGACATCGGCTACCACTTCCTCATCGACGACAAGGGCAACGTCTACGAAGGCCGTTACTCGGGTGACGACGGCGTCGCGGCCCACGACGCCGACGGCAAGCTCGTCACCGCCTTCCACGTGGGCGGCTTCAACTCGGGGAACCTCGGCATCGCCCTCCTCGGCAACCTGATGGAACAGGGCCCGACCGACGCCGCCCGCGCGTCCCTCACCAGCCTGGTCCGCGCCCTGACCCGCTTCCACGGGGTCGACCCCCAGGCCCAGGTCACGTACACCAACCCCATCAACGGCACCACGAAGGACGTCAACGAGATCAGTGGCCACCGCGACTGGCTGTCGACGGAGTGCCCGGGCGACGTGATGTACGGGGAGCTCGCGAAGCTGCGAAAGGCCGCGGCGGGCACCGGCTGAACAGCAACGCCGAGTGCCGCGGGCGTCCGTGGGGGTACCTCCGGGTACCCCCGCAGTGCCGGCTCCCGTGCCGCCCTCCCCGTACGCAATACGTCCGCCGCGCGCGGGCGTTCGGGATCACTCCCACCGGAGCGCCCGCCCGGCCTTGCGTACGGGACGGACCGGTCCTGGCGCACACGGAAACGGCCGGACGGCGTACGAGGACCCCGAAGCGCGCCGCCTCAGGAGCCCCGGCAGTCGATGTCCGGCACAGCTCCCACACCTTCGGCCGGACGACCGGACCGCACGCGCCGATGCGCGACCCACCCGCCCTGCACGCCCCAAACGAGCCGCCTCGCGTGACCGCTCCGCGCCCGCTAGGGATGGCTTCCGTACGCCTCGACGGAGACCACACGGCGGACGGAGGCGACCATGACGTCGGAACGATCGCGGCCAGATCCGAATCCGCAGCCGGATCCGCGGCCACACCCGAATCCGCAGCCTGACGACATCGGCGGGGTCCTGATCCACCGTGGGCTGCGCGAGGAACTGAGCCGGCTGGCAGACGCCGCCGAGTCCGGTCGGAGGGCCGAAGCGGTCCAGGAACAGATCGAGTTGGTGATCGCCGTACTCCCTAGGGGCAGGCCCCGCAGGGGATTCCTCGGGTGCTGTGCGGGGGCGTTGTCGGTCGGTCCGGCTACCGTGGGAATCCATACCCTGAGATGAAGGGGGCCCGATGGAAGCGGAGTTGGCGGCGCTGGCGGCGGCCGGGGCGACGGCGCTCGTGCAGCAGATGGTGACCGACGGCTGGGCGAACGTACGGGACCGGGTCGTCGTTCTCTTCTCGCGAGGGCGGGACGAAGAGGACGTCGTGGGCGAGTTGGAGGAGTCGCGGGCCGATCTCGTCGCCGCGCGGGACGCCGACGACGAGGGGGCCGCGGCGGACGTCCAGGCGTCGTGGCGCACCCGGCTCCGGCGCACCCTGCGCGACGACCCTGAGGCTGCCGCCGAACTCCGCGCCTTGCTGGACGAGTTGACCCCGCCCTCCACGGCCCCCGCCCCGGGATCCGTCCACAACACCATCAGCGGCGGCGTGCAGCACAGCGTCGTGGTCCAGGCGCACACGGTCGGCGGCGGCGTGACGATCGGACTGCCCCCGAGGCGACCGTGACGCGCCCTTCAGGAGCGCGGCCCGGAGCGACGCATGTGATGAGCGCCCCGGGCTTGGGCGACCGCCTCGCGGATGACGCCCCGTCCCGGTGACCAACAGCCTCATGACCAACAGCCCCGTGACCAACAGCCCTGTGAGCAACAAACCTTGAGCAACAACTCTGCGAGTGACCGCCCGTGAACGACCGTGCTTTCCTCGACACCGTCACCGGCCGCCTGGCCGCGCTCCCGGCGGTCCGGGCAGTGGCCCTCGGCGGCTCCCGGGCCCAGGGCACGCACACGTCCGCCAGCGACTGGGACCTGGCCGTCTACTACCACGGCGACTTCACTCCCGCCGCCCTCCGCGCCATCGGCTGGGAGGGCGAGGTCTCCGAGATCGGCGGCTGGGGAGGCGGCGTCTTCAACGGCGGTGCATGGCTGACGATTGACGGCCGCCGCGTCGACGTCCACTACCGCGACCTCGACGTCGTCGAACACGAGCTGGCGGAGGCGGAGGAGGGCCGCTTCCACGTCGAACCGCTGCTCTTCCACCTCGCCGGAATCCCCAGCTACCTGCTGGTCGCCGAACTGGCCATCAACGAGGTGCTCCACGGCAGCCTGCCCCGACCGGCGGCCTACCCGGAGAAGCTCCGCCACACCGCCCACACCCGCTGGCACGACACCGCCCTCATGACCCTCGCCTACGCCAAGGCCAACCACGCCCCGAACGGCCGCCGCACGGAGACCGCGGGCGCCATCGCCACGGCCGCCATGCAGGCCGCGCACGCGGTGCTGGCGGGACGGGGGGAGTGGGTGACGAACGAGAAGCGGTTGCTGGAGCGGGCGGGGTTGCGGGGCGTCGACGACGTCATCGGCTCGCTGTCCACGGACCCGGGCGCGAACCCGTTGCTTCTGGCCATCGCGGCGACCCGGACACTCTTCGAACGGACGGGACCGCAATCGGACGGTTCCACCATGGACGCCGAATAACCCTTGGAAAACGTCAAGTTGACACTGCTACCGTCACCGACGTGGCGAAACTCAATCAGATCATCGCGGTAGAGAAGGGCATCAAGTCCAAGTCTCATCAGGACCTGACGGCTGCTCATCACGGGCTGCAGAAGCCGGCGTTGCTGGCCGGAATCTCGCGTACGTATCAGCCCAAGGACGAGGAGGGTGAGCAGTTGCCGCCCGAGTCGACTCGGGTGCAGGTGCAGGCCGAGGACGTGCTGCGGGACACCGCGGCCACGCTGACCCGGCTGTTCGACGTGACCGCCACCAAGGACTGGGCCAACTGCACGGCCCGCGCGGACATCAAGGTCGACGGGCGCGTGCTCGTCGCCGACGTTCCGGTGTCCTATCTGCTCTTCCTGGAGAAGCAGCTCACCGATCTCAACACCTTCGTGCGGAAGCTGCCCGTGCTCGACGCCTCCGAGTCGTGGGTGCAGGACCCGTCGGCCGACGCGTGGAAGACCGAGCCGGTCAGGACGCTGCGTACGAAGAAGGTCCCGCGCAACCACGTGAAGGCGGAGGCGACCGACAAGCATCCGGCGCAGGTCGAGGTGTACTACGAGGACATCCCCGTCGGGTACTGGACGACGGTGAAGTTCTCCGGTGCCCTTCCCGCGCGGCGCGTCAACGAGCTGCTCGACCGCGTCGAGAAGATGCAGCAGGCCGTCAAGTTCGCCCGGGAAGAGGCGAACGGCGCCGACGTCACCGACCAGCGCGTCGGAGACGCCGTGTTCGGCTACCTGTTCGGGTAGCCTCGAAGACTCCCCGGTCCACTGCGACCGGGGTGCGCGAGGAGCGCAAGCTGAAACTGAAGCTTGTCGTGACTGCGCGGTTCCAGTGGAGGTTCGAGTCCTCCCCGCGGCACCAACTCGGCACCCGTACAAGTCGTACACGGTGTCTCGCGCCGCGGTAGCCCAACTGGCAGAGGCAGACCGCGATCAATCTCAGACTATTGCTCCAGACTCAGCATTCGCCGCCGATCGCCGGATCGACCGGGCTCAGGCTCCGGGCGTCGAAATGCCGGTTCAAGTCCGGCCCGCACAGCTCGATGTGCGGTGGTCCAAAGGCAGGACGCGGCGACATAACACTGACCTGAGTTCTCAAGCGTGCCGGTGTGCGACATGGGTGGCATCACAGGGCTCGGGGGCCGGCTACGCCTCCGGGCCCGCTCCCGTTCGGGGCCGCCTCCGGCGCTGCACCTGTTCGCGCGCGGATGAGGCCGCTCCTCTTTGCGCGGGCGGGGCCGCCCAGGTCACCCCTGGAAGACGTGCACCCGGCCCGCCCCCGATTGCGTACATAAAGAACGCGGCCACTACGACAATCGTCACATCGCCGAAACGTGTAGACCCCATACCCTCCAGGAACCCGACCTACCGTAAGCACCACCGCCCAGGCCGACGTCGCCCGAAGGCATGCCATCCGCAACCGCCCTCGTCCCGACAGGAGCCCCGTGCCCGCGCCGCGCGTTTTCTCCGTTGCCCTGCCGCCCTGGCTCACGCATGCCCTGCGTGCGCAAAGGGGGCCCGTGCCGTGGAATGCCGTAGTGCGCGGGGCACTCGCCGCCGGGCCGCTGCTGCTCGCGGCCGTGCTCGTCGGGCAGGAGTCCGTCGGGGTCATGGCCGCCCTGGGAGCCATGCTCGCCGGGATCAACGACAGGCCCGGGAGCCGGCGCACCGCCGTGCATCGCATCGGGGTGCCCGGGCTCGCCGGGGCCGCGGGGCTCGTCGTCGGTACGTATGCGGGGGAGGGCCTCGGGGCTGTTCCGCTGACCCTGATACTCACCGCGCTCGGCCTGCTCGCCGGGGCCGTGAGCGCCGTGGGGCCCGTGTCCTCCGGGGCCGGTACCCAACTGCTCGTCGCCGCCGCCATCGGGGCCGGGATGCCACTGCCCGAACCCGGATGGCAGCGGGCGCTGTTCTTCCTGGCCGGAGCCGCCTGGCTGATCGCGCTGCGGCTTGCGCTGCCCACGCCCGGTGCCCTCGCCCACGACTTCCGGTTCGACGGGGAGCGGGTGGCCGTGGCGGACGTCTACGACGCCATCGCCGAGTTGCTCGCCGCTGTCGGCGGCGAGCAGGCCGGGGCCCGGCGGGCCGCCCTCACCGCCGCGCTCGACCATGCTCAGGACGCCCTCGCGGGTCCGCGGCTGCGGCGGTACGCCAGTTCCTCCGCCGAGCGGCGGCTGCGGGCGCAGTACGCCGCCGCGCTGCCGCTCGCCGAGG